>VAYF01000345.1 GCA_005883885.1 Actinomycetota bacterium
GTCGACGCCGTACGCCTCCGACACCTCGTCGCCCCGTTCGCTCCCGATCCGGACGCGGACGTCCGCGGCTCGCCAGGGTCCCGGGGTCGCCGCGGCGTCCCCACGGCCGATCACCGCGAGCGGCGGGACCGTCCCGCGGCTCGCGGCGGCGATCACGGCCGGGACGAGATCGTCGCAGGCGCGACAGGTCGCGTCGGCGAACACGAGCAGATGACGCCGGCCCTCGAAGGACGAGGACGACGCGGCGCCGCCCCCGGGCGTCGCGATGGTCCAGGCGGGGGCCGGCGCGCCCACGGCCAGGCCAGTTTCCAGCTGGGTCGTGGACGCGCCGGCCGCCTCGAGCGCATCGACCCGGCCGCGCAGCGTTCCGAGCTCCCGCACCGCGCCGACGAGGGCGAGCCCGAGCCACACGACCACGACGGCCAGCGTGCCGACGGCCACCCACGCCGGCTCGCTCATCCGACACCGACCGTGAGCGACCGGAGACTCGCGTTCATCGCGCGGAGGGCGTGCTCGAGCCCCGGACCTTCGCCCGCCATCACGTAGAGGCTGAAGGCCCTGCCGTGTCCGATGTGAGCCGATCAGCCGGACGGGGTGCGCGTGTGGCGGCAACCTCTACCGCTGTTCCGGATGCAGCACGTCGTTCCATGCCTGCATCGACGGGCGGCCGTTCCGATGGTTCTGCTTGCGGCGAGCCTGCTGATCGCCTCGGCCTCCGTGGGCTTTTCGTGAACACGTGGGTGGCGGGCCAACCCGGGCGTCGTCGGTTCGGTATCAAGAGAGCCGCCTTGCTCGGCGTGCACTCGCCAGCAAGAATCGACACACGGTCATGCGAACTAAGGCGACGGTTCTCTTGTTCGGAAGACGGATCACAGTCATGGGCGTCCTCATCGCCGTCGCGACGCTCCTCGTCTCTTTGACCACGGTCGGCGTGTGGCACCGCTCGGGCCTTCCGGTTCTAGGCGGGGCGCTGCGCTTCGTGGGCGGCGCACTGTTCGGTGGCTCCGTGACGATGCTGGCGTTCGCCTTGCGCCGTGGGCTTTGGCTCTTCGTATCGACGCTCATCGTCTCTTTCGTGGTGCTCGAATACGGCGTCAGCGCGATCGCCTCGGGCGGGCTCATCGTCGGCGTCGGCTTCGTGTGGCTGTCGCGTTGCCTGCCCCCGGCCGCCCGGAGCTGACTCAGGGTGACTCAGAGGAACGACTGGACGAAGCTGGGTGGGGCCATCCCTTGGGCGTGGGCGTTACGTGGACGGCCTCTCAGGTCCCAATCATTCCTGAGGCGATACGGGTCGGATCGCGTGCTCTGGACCCATCCGAACATCCATGCTCCAGTGATCCACCCAGCGACGATCAGGACGATGACCGGTGTCCTGACGAAGAGCCATCGTCTCGCGGCAGCTCGATAGCGCGTCGCCCTGTCTACCGGTGCGGTTGCGATCCATGAACGGACCCCTCCGGCGACGGCTAGCGCGACGGCTCCGATCGGAGCGCCCGCATAGGCGCATAGAACCGGGATGAGAGGCGAATAGTCCTCGATCTGCGGTGTGGTCGGTGGAGCCTGGAACAGGCGAATCACGAGGATGAAGATGAAGCCGACGCCGGCGCCGGCCATCGCGCCGAACACGAAGCCGAGCGCTCCTCCTCCGAGGATCCCGAGGAAGATCCTGCCGACCCTGTGTCCGCGACCCACCCGGACATCATCGGATCTCGCCAAGGCCCTCTCAATGGAAGGATGGCTGGGTGGGGCGCTCTTCCGGCTGTGGGCGTTTCGTGGATAGGGGGCCGTTCACTGGAGGGAGGATCCCAGCGTGCGAGAGGAGGCTGTACCGGTTCGCGGCGCGACGCTCTGGGCGGCGACGACAGGGAAAGGATCCGAAGCGGTCGTGCTCTGTCATGGTGGTCCCGGGCTGAGCGACAACCTCGAACCCGTCGCGTCGATGATCGAGGACCTGGCGGAGGTTCATCGCTTCGACCAACGAGGCGGCGGCCGCTCGACTGGCTCGCCGCCGTTCGTCGTTAACGACTTCATCGAGGATCTCGAGGCGCTCCGGGTGCATTGGCAGCACGACTCCTGGATCGTCGGTGGCCATTCGTGGGGTGGTTGGCTGGCGCTCCTGTACGCGATCGCACACCCTGATCGGGTATCAGGCCTGAGCGGGATCGGCGTCCCACCCCCGCCGAGCGCCTTCCACGACAAGTACAGGAGCGAGCGAGCACGGCGACTTCACGATGATGAGCTCGCGTTCTTGGATGAGATCAGCGCGAAACGCCGAAACGGCGAGGTCGTGTCACCTGAAGACGAACGCCGATGGCTCCACCTGTTGTGGAAGACGGAGTTCGCCGATCCTGAGAAGGCACCCGACTTCGATCGTGTACCCCTCTTCGCGTTCCCAGCGAATCAGGAGGTCAATCGAAGCGTCGTCAAGGACTTGAACCACATCGCTGCAACTCGAGACCTGTCGGCGGAATTTCGGACGATCATCGCGCCAGCACTGTTCCTCCACGGGCGGAGCGATCCTCGTCCGGCCGCGATCGAACTGATCGAAGCGATGCCAGACTCGTCCCTCGTGCTGATCCCCGGTGCTGGCCACCTCCCTTGGCTGGAGAACTACTCGGCCGTTCGCGACGCGATCCGTCAGATCCTTTGGCGAGTCGGGTCTATCCGACACATCTGACCCTGAGAAGGGATGTCCACGCGCGGAGCGACTCGCTGAGCTCCAGTGACGAGCTTCACCTGAGCGAGCCCATCCGCACCACGTAGGCGACGAACGACGTCTCGTAGCTGTCGAACGCGATCCGCCTCGTGCCGGCTGTGAGCGCCATCGACGGTTCGTCGTTGATCCGGTAGGGCGCCTTGGTCGCGTCGGTGAGCCGCCGGAAGGGTCCCCAGGTGGCGCCGCCGTCGGGCGACTCGCGGGAGAGAACGTCGATCCGTGTGCGAGCGTCGGTCGGGTCGCACGGATCGGCGACGTTGAACCGTCGACGGCACGCCGCGAAGGCAACGGAGAGCCCGTCGGAACCCGTCGGGAGCACGGCCGGTCCGTAGCCGCCCGCGTACAGCACACCGACGGCCGTCCTCGGGAACGACGCGACGGCCAGCTCCGGACCGAGCGTGACGCCGTCCCAGACGCGGACCAGCACCTTGCTCTGCGTCGTGAACGCAACCGCTACCCGCGGGTCACCCGGGATCGCGGATCCCGCGGCTGCCGCGTATCGCTGCCCGTCGTTCGGACTCGTGCCCACGAGCGTCGTCGACGGCGTCGAGCTCGTGAGGTCCGTTCCCCCGGTCGCCGACAGGGCCACCTGTTGTGCGCCCTTCTGATCGGCGAACCAGACGAGCGCGACCGTTCGTGGTGGCCAGCCTGATCGCACCGTTGTTCGCGTTCGTCCAGACGGCGAAGATCTCATGCCCCTGGACCGCGAGCCTCGGATAGTCGACCCGACCGTTGGACGGGCTCACCCGGTGCGGCGCTCGCCACGTCGCCCCGTGATCGGTGCTGACTCGGATCCAGAACGACCGTCGGGCGGTCGGGCTGTAATGCAGGTAGCTGGTCTGGGTGACCCACCCGACCACGGCGAGGTTCCCGTCGGCCGCGATCGAGGGACGTTCGGCCTGCACGTCGCCGGGGCTCATGCGCTTCGGCTTGCCCCATGCCGCGGGAACGGCGCCGGCCGGCGAGCGCTGGACGAACACGCCCATCTTCGGCGAGCGATCGGTCGCGCAGGCGCCCGAGGGCGGCGGGCAGTCGCTCGCCCATGCCGACAGCAGTCGTCCCCCCGCCGTGGCGAGCGACTTCCCGGGGTTCCAGCTGAACGGCGCCGACGCGGCTTGCAAGGCGAAGGCCGATCCGGGCCGAGCGACGCCGGCCAGGACGACGACCGAGATGACCGCGCTGAACACGAGGCGGCGGGCACGACCGGACATCGACGGCATCGTACCGGCGGTAGCATCCCGACCAGCGCAAGCCCGGGTGCCGGAACGGTATACGGAGGCGTCTTAAACACGCCGGCCCGAAAGGGCATGTGGGTTCGAATCCCACCCCGGGCACCGAGCGCGGAGCGGCATCAGCGCTGGTGAAAGCGGTTTCCAACCGCGGCTGAGCGGCCGAAGTCGCGGCCCGTGCTAACCAGGTCTAACCCAGGATGTCAGCCTCGAACTGACTCCGCCGATCGTGCGGCTCATCCCACGGAACGGTTATCGAGTGGCGATCGGTCCATCGAACGTTTGATGGACAGCGATCGGCGGGGGCGGGTAGTGGCACGAACTGGGGTTATCCTCTTTTCGAACCTGATGGAACCCACAGGCCGAGGCAGACTCCGGGGAGACGATCCTGTAGAACGATGCACCTCGGGCTGACCTGATGGCCGAGGCTTCGCCCCCCTCCGGTTCCCTGATACGAGTCACGCTTGGAGAGCGCGGGCTGGGTCAGCGAGCCCGATCGACCGCCGCCACACCTCGTAGAGCAGGGCGACACCTCATGGCGCTCGGTCTCTACATCGTCGCTTCGCTGGGACTGTTTGGGATACCGGTGCTAGGGCACATAGGTACCTCATACATCGGATGGGACTCGAACGATCCGAAGTTCAT
>VAYF01000346.1 GCA_005883885.1 Actinomycetota bacterium
CGAGCGCGAGCGCTTCTTGTAGACGGCGGCCAGGTCGGCGTCGAGGTGACGGGAGAAGCGTTCGGCCACCTTCACGCGACCGGTGTCGGGCGAGACAACGACAACGTCGCCGGTCGTGTTCGCTTCGAGGTACTCGACGAGCACCGGCATGGCGGTGAGGTGATCCACAGGGCCGTCGAAGAAGCCCTGGATCTGGCCGGAATGGAGGTCGACGCTCACGATGCGGTTGGCGCCGGCGACCGTGAGGAGGTCGGCCACGAGCTTCGCGGTGATCGGCTCGCGGCCCTCGGCCTTGCGGTCCTGACGCGAGTACCCGAAGTAGGGGCACACCGCGGTGATGCGCTTGGCCGACGCCCGCTTCGCCGCGTCGATCATGATCGCCTGCTCGAAGATCGAGTCGTTCACCGGAACCGAATGCGTCTGCATGATGAAGACGTCGGTGCCGCGAACGGAGTCACCGAAACGACAGTGGATCTCGCCGTTGGCGAAGTCGTTGATGTTGGGCTCGCCCAGCTTCACGCCCAGGTGCTGCGCGATGTCTTCCGCCAGAGGCAGGTTGGCGCGGCCGGAGACGAGCTGCAGGCGCTTCTTGGTGACCAGCTCCATCGGCGTCCTCGACCTGTCGGTGACTCGCTACTCGTCGCTCCCCGAGCTCGCAGCATAGAACGCGCCCGTGCGATGTCCCGGGGGGACGTGGCTTCCCGGCGCCAACCACGCATACGGGCCCACGATCGCGCCCTCTCCCACCTCCGCGTCCTGGCCGACGGTGTGCTCGACGATCGCGTCGCGCCCGACGAGGCAGTCGACGAGATGGGTGTCGGGGCCGAGGCGCGCGCCGCTCTCGACGACCGTCTGGCCCTGCAGCAGCGTGCCCGGAAAGAGCGTCACGTCGGGAGCCAGCTGCACGGACACGTCGACGTGGATCCGCGCCGGGTCGATCATCGTGACGCCCTCTCGCAGCCAGCGCTGGTTCACGCGCGACCGCAGCTCGTCCTCCGCCGCCGCCAGCTGGGCGCGGTCGTTGACGCCGACCGTCTCCATCGGGTCATCGGCGAGGACCGCGGTGACGTTGTAGCCGGCGTCGTAGAGCACGCCGACGACGTCGGTGAGGTAGTACTCGCCCTGCGCGTTCTCCGGGCTGAGGCGGCGGAGCGCCGGTGCCAGCAGGCTGCGGCGGAAGCAGTAGATCGACGTGCACACCTCGTCGAGCGCCAGCTCCTCCTCACTGGCGTCGACCTCTTCGACGATGCGCGCCACGCGGTCGTCCTTGCCGCGCAGCACGCGGCCGTAGCCGGTCGGGTCGGGCAGGCGGGCCGTGAGGAGGCTGGCGGCGGCATCGGTCTGCCGGTGGTGGCGCACGAGCGCGGCGAGGGTGGTCGGGCGAAGGAGTGGCGTGTCGCCGGGGAGCACGACGATGTCGCCGTCCTCGTCGTCGTCGGGAAAGGCGGTGAGGGCAGTCGAGGCCGCGTCGCCGGTGCCGAGCTGCGCACGCTGCTCGACGTAGTCGATCGCGAGGTCGGCCGGGCCCTGCTCCTGCAGCGTCTTGGTGACGCGCTCCGCGCCGTGGCCGACGACGACGACGGCGCGGTCGATCGGCAGCTCGGCCAGCGCGTCGAGGACGTGCAACAGCATCGGGCGCCCGCACAAGACGTGAAGCGTCTTTGGCCGGGTGGACTTCATGCGCGTGCCCTCGCCCGCGGCGAGCACCACGGCCGACAACGGCCTGTAGCGAGTCATTGGCTCATCTCAGCACCGCTCGGGGGCCGAGGGTCGAACTCGGGCTTTCAGCTCCAAAGGCTGACGTGCTGCCAATTACACCACCCCCGAATCGCCGAGCCGACGATACCGGTTGGGTCCGCCCCGCCGGTGCCCACTAGCGTGAGGCCGCTCATGGGATCGCTGATCAAGAAGCGCCGCAAGCGGATGCGGAAGAAGAAGCACAAGAAGATGCTGAAGGCCACCCGCTGGCAGCGCCGGGCGGGCCGCTAGCGGATCCCGTCCATCCGGACGGTGCGCACCACCCGCCGGCCGTCACCCGGCAACTCACCCTCGACGAACCAGGTCGACCCGCTCCCCGCCAGCACCGGGACCCTCCCGCTCGCGTCGCCCAGCCGGTCGCGCCACTCGGCGAGGCGCGGCTCGACCACGAGCGCCGCCGGCTCCGGTCCCACGCGCGGTAGACGTCGGCTGTCGAGACGCCGAACGGCGGCGTGAGGAGCGTGAACACGCGCTCCTCGAATGCCAACGGCTCGACCACCTCACCCACCCCGCTCACACGCGCGCGGCCGCCCACGAGGCAGAACGGGACGTCGGCGCCGATCTGCGCCGCGAGCGCGAGGTCGTCGCAGCCCGCCCACCGCAGCACGGCGGCCGCATCGGCCGAGCCACCGCCGAGCCCGGCCCCCACCGGTATCCGCTTGTCGACGCCAACCCGCGCGTCGCGCCCAACGGCGCGCAACGCCCGGCTGACGAGGTCGTCGGGAGGCAGCACATTGGCGCCGCTCTCGAACGTGATCACG
>VAYF01000033.1 GCA_005883885.1 Actinomycetota bacterium
TTCCCGTCGTCGACGTGCCGACCGACGTACGGACGGATCCTGCCGCACCCGATGCCGAGCGAGTGGGCGTGTGAGCGACCGCACCGGTCCGCGGCGGACGCCGCGGCCCAAAGGCATCCGCCGGATCGAGCGGTGGCTCGTGGGTCTCGCTATGGCCGTCGTCGCATTCACCCTGGAGCGGCTCGTGATGCGTTCGGTCAAGAAGAGCGGTGACGCGAAGGCCCAGCCCTCTTCGACCACGGTCACCTCGAAGGGCGGCGAGGTCGATCTGGAGTGAGGCGGCTCACCGGGGAGGTTTCCGGAGGAGATCGACGACCAGCGCGAGTGTTAGCAGGAAGGCGCTGATCCCGAACGCTACGGGCACCCATGCCGCCACCTTCTCGGACACGGCCGTCAGCGCGGTTCCGAGGATCGCCGCGCCTGCGGTGAGCGCCAGGGCCAGTCTCCGGCCCGCCCGGCGGATCGTCTGTTCCAGCGTGGTCGCGCGGAAGTTGACCTCCAGCTTCTGCCCCGGCCGGGCGCCGATCAGCCGCTCGACCGCTTCCACGACCCGCATGAACCGGACCTTGAGCCGCTGCGTCTGGTAGAAGAGCGCCTTGGGGTCGGTCTTGGCGCCCATGCCCTTCATGACGCTCCGCATCAAGAATCGGCCTGCCACGTCGAACGGGTCGACCTCAGGATCCAGCTGCGCCGCGGCCAGCTGCATCTGGGCCAGCGCTTTCGCGGTGAGGGTTAACGAAGCGGGGAGCGGCACCCCGTGCCGGAGCGAGATCTCGGTCATCTCCTGCAGCACCGGTCCGAGCTGGATGTCCTTGAGCGAGGCGCCCCGGTACTTCCCCATCAGGGCGCCGATCTCCTCCTGGAAGGCCTCCACGTTCAGGTCGCTGCGATCGATGGCGCCCGACAGCATCAGCGAGACATCGGTCAGGAACCCGACGTCCTCCTGCCAGAACGCCATCAGCAGGAGCATCATCGTCTCGCGCATCTCGGGGCCGACCTCGCCCGCCATCCCGAGATCCAGGAAGTAGAGAAGGTCTTCCTCGGGTTGCCACATCAGGTTGCCCGGGTGCGGGTCGGCGTGGAAGAAGCCATCGACCATCACCTGCTTGTAGAAGGACTCGAGGAGCTGGACCGCGACCTCATGACGGATCGGGCCCTCAGGGGCGAGCGACAACGGCCCGCCCTGGACATCGCGCATCACGAGGAGCCGCGACGTGGAGTAATCGGCGAACAGCACGGGGACCGCGAGACGCGAGAACGGTTCGATCACCCCGCGGAGCCGCTCCATGTTCCTGGCTTCCTGCCGGAAGTCCAGCTCGCGGTGCAGCGACGTCGACAGGTGTTCGAACACGGCGGGCATGTCGATCACCTGCCTGAGCTGCTGGCGGCCGCCCACCTTCTCCGCGAAGACCTCGAGGAGCGCGAGGTCCTGTTCGATCTGCTCCTTCGCGTCGGGACGCTGCACCTTGACCACCACGGGGTCGTCATTGGCGAGCCTGGCGCGGTGGACCTGGGCGATCGTCCCGGCCGCGAGCGGTGTGGGATCGATGTGCTCGAAGACGTCTTCCCACGGCACGCCGAGCTCCTGCTCCATCACCTTGACGACCTGCTCCTCGCTGAGCGGTGGGACGTTGTCCTGGAGCTGCGCCAGCTCGACGATGAACTCCGGCGGGATCAGGTCGGGACGGGTCGAGAGGATCTGCCCCAGCTTGCAGAAGGTCGGGCCCAGCTCCTCGAGCGCCTGACGCAGCCGCTTCGCCTGGCGGACTCGGCCGATCGCGCCTTCGTCGTCGGGGCGTCCGAAGAGCTCCTTCAGCCCATGCTTGGCGAAGACCGTGGTGATCGTGGCTCCCCGCGCCATGAGGCGCGGTTGGGTCTGGGTCTCGACGGCGCTCGACCGGATCGTCGTGAGGCTCCGTGGGTCGCGCACGGCGCTCGCGACGCCATCGGTCGTGTTCACGATGATCACGGTGCACCGCGCGTTGTGGCTGATCCTGTTGGGCACGTTGCCCAACAGGAACTCCTTGCGACCAGCCATGCCGGCGTTCCCCACGACGAGCACGTCGATGTCGGCGGCCTCGGCCGCACGCACGATCGCCATCGCGGGGTCGTCGTCGATCACCACGTGGGCGCGGCCGCGGCCGCCGGCGATCCGCTCTGCTTCCTGTTGCAGGTCCTCGGCGGCCGCGGCCGCCCGGGTCCGCTCGGCCGCTCCGAACTCGGTGTCGGTCGGGCTCGTGGGGATCACGACCTGGACGAGGTGCAGCTCGGCGCCGTACGCCTCCGCGAACGCAGCCGCCCATCCGACCGCCTTCGACGCGGTCTGCGATCGGTCGGTCCCGACCATCACGCGGCCGACGGCGCCGTTCCCGAGCTCGGTTCCCATGCGTCGCATGATGCCGAATCCCGGGTCCCTCTGACCAGGGTGGCCGGCGCGCGTTTCCTCCGTGGTGCCTGCACCCCGTCGGATAAACTCGCTCGCACCGCCGGAGTAGCTCAGGGGTAGAGCAACCGCCTCGTAAGTGGTAGGTCGGGGGTTCGAATCCCCCCTCCGGCTCTCGTTCGGAGCACTTCCGTCGGTTGCCGGGCGGGTTCCGGGTTGCGAGAATCCCGCCCGATGGTGACGGCGCGGAGGGTGGTAGGCGTGCTCGCGGGGGCGCTCGTCGCCGTCCTCGTCACTGGCAACGCCGCGCTCGCGCAGACATCGATCGATCCGACCGTCCTGCCGGAGCGGAACACGGGCGGTTGGATCTTCTGGCTCGGTTGGCTGAGCGGGATCCTCGCGCTTCTCTTGCTCGTCCTTCTCGTGGCCGCGTACATGCGGTTCGCACCGCGGTTCGCGAAAGACGAACAAGGTTCGCGCTTCGTCCACGCCGACCGCGTGATGCCGGGCAAGGAGCCTCCTCGCCGGATCGTTGACCTGACGCAAGCGGCGCCGATCGTGGTCCAGCCGCCTCCCATCCCCGCCGCGGTGGCCGCACCGGCTATGGCGGCGCGAGCCGCAGCCCCGGCGGCAGCCGGAGCCCCCGCGCCAGCCGCAGCCCCGGCGCCAGCGGCTGCCGCAGCGGCCCCCGCCGCCGCACCTGCACCGGACGAGGTACCGGCGCCGACGACCGAGGAACCCGCTGCCGCGGAAGCCGAACCCGCAGCCGCGGAAGCCGAACCCGCAGCCACGGAAGCCGAACCCGCCGCCGCCGCCCCGGCCCCTGCGCCGGCACCGGCTGCAGACGAGCATCGTCCGGAGGTGTCGCTCGATCAGGAGACCTTCGACAAGACGCTCGAGGAGCTCCTCGCACAAGGGACCGACCGGCGCATCGCCGAGGGCAAAGCCAAGCGTGCCGCCATGATCGCCGCCCGCAAGAAGGCTGCGGGCGAGGGCTAGGCGCCCGATCCGTGGATCCTGCGGCAGACGTCGACTGGTCGATGGGCTCCCACGCCGCCCGTCTCGCCTCGCACGTCCTTCGAGCCGAGGAGCTCGTCGCTGGGTTCACCGACCTCACCGTCACCGGGTTCCGGTCCCGCGCATGGGTGATGGGCAGGGGCGATTGGATCAGGCAGAACGTCGCCGGGCTCCAGCGCCTGATGGAACCGCTCGCGCAGCGGTTGTTGGAGAAACGTCCCACCAGGCCAACGATCGCGCGCAAAGCCGTCGGTGCACAGGCTGGTGCGATCCTCGGCTACGTCTCGCGGCGGGTCCTCGGGCAGTTCGACGTGTTCCTGCCACCCGACGATGACGGGTTGATCTACTTCGTCGGTCCCAACCTGATCGAGGTGGAGCGCCGGTACGGCCTGGTCCCGAACGACTTCCGACTGTGGGTCGCGATCCACGAGGTCACCCACCGCGTGCAGTTCTCGGCGGCACCGTGGCTCCGGGCGTTCCTCGGCGGGATGGTGGACGAATACCTCGAAACCGTCTCGCTCGATCCGCACCAGCTCATGGATCAACTGCGTCGGGCGGCCGAGGAGGCTCGAACGGGAGCCGGTCCCGGCGGGATCCTCCGGCTGCTGACGCCGGAGCAGCGTGCGATCTTCGAACGGACCCAAGCGATGATGTCGCTCCTCGAGGGGCACGCGTCGTTCGTCATGAACGAGGTGGGCAAGGAACACATCGCGACCCTCCCGCGACTCAAGAACGCCTTGCAGTCGAGGCGCCGGGTCCGCGGCGTCGAGCAGCGCTTCCAGCGGGTCATCGGGTTCGATCAGAAGGTGGCGCAGTACGACAGCGGCGAGCGATTCGTTCGCGATGTGATCGGACGCGTCGGGATGAGCGGGTTCAACCTGGTGTGGGAGTCGCGCGAGCATCTCCCGCAGCCGGGCGAGGTGGCAGATCCGGATCGCTGGATCGCCCGCGTCACGCGGTAGACCATGGCGGCGCGGAGACCGCCGGCCGTCGCGAGGGTCATCGAACGCATCACGAAGACCGCACGAGCGCACGACCTGTTCGCGCCCGGCGACCTGGTGCTGCTGTGGGTGAGCGGCGGCCCCGATTCGGTGTGTCTCCTGGAGTCCATGGTCCGGTTACGCCGACTCTTCCGGATCCGGCTTGCCGTCTTCCACATGGATCATCGGCTGCGGCCCGACTCGGCGACGGATGCCGCATACGTCCGCCGGCTCGCCTATCGGCACGGGTTGCCCTTCCACCTGGCGGTCGCCGTTGACGAGCCGGGACGCTCGGATTCGGTCGAGATGTGGGGCCGATTCGAGCGCGCGCGGGAGGCGGGGAAGGTCGCACTGGCGATCGGCGCGTCGCGGATGGCCGACGGGCACACGCTGGACGACCAAGCCGAGACCATCCTGATGGGTCTCGTGCTCGGCTGGGGGTTGGACGGGATGGGCGGGATCGCGCCGGTGAACGGCACGCTCGTTCGGCCCCTCCTCGACGTGACGCGGACAGAGGTCGAAGCCTTCTGTCGAGCGCTCCACCTCCGCCCTCGCAGCGATCCGACGAACGCCGACACGAACCTGCTGCGCAATGCCCTCCGTCGGGAGGCGATCCCCGCCATCGAACGGTCCACGGGCCGCGACGTGAAGCGGACCTTCGCCCGAACCGCGGACCACTTGCGGCGAGACGCGGCCGCGCTCTTCGCGCACGCGGACGAGCATGCGCAGGCGCTCGTCGAGCTCCGCGAGCACGGGTTCGCCATCCGAGCCCGCCCGCTCCTCGATCTGCCGCCGGCGCTCTCGTCCCGGGTCGCGCGGCGTGGTTTCCAACGGGCGGACCTCGCCTGGGACCACGAGGCGATCGAGGCCGTGCTCGACCTGGCGGCCGGTTCACCTGGCCGGACGCGCGACCTCTTGCTCGGGATCAAGGCGCGGCGCACCCGCACGCACGTCGAGGTCGAGGGGTAGACTCGCGGCTTCCGTGGAGACCTACGCCGACGACATCGAGAACGTCCTGATCAAGGCGGACGAGATCGAGAGCAAGCTCGTCGAGATGGGCGAGCAGATCACGCGGGACTACGAAGGCCGGCATCTCCTGCTCGTCGGGGTCCTCAAGGGAGCGTTCGTCGTGATGGCCGATCTCTCTCGGCACATCCGGCTCCCGCTCGAGTTCGACTTCATGGCGGTGTCGTCCTACGGCGCGGCGACGAAGACCTCGGGCGTCGTTCGGATCCTCAAGGACCTCGATCACGATCTGAAGGATCGCGACGTCTTGGTCGTCGAGGACATCGTCGACTCCGGTCTCACGCTCAAGTACCTGCTGAAGAACCTGGCCGGACGCAAGCCCGCGACCCTGGAGGTCGCCGCCCTCCTGCGCAAGGAGGGGATCCAGCAGGTGCCGTTGGACATCCGCTACTGCGGGTTCGACATCCCGAACGAGTTCGTCGTCGGCTACGGGCTCGACTTCTCCGAGAAGTACCGGAACCTGCCCTACATCGGGACGCTCAAGCCCTCGGCGTTCGGCGGCTGACCGGGAACCGGAGGAGCGTCGGCCGCGTCCCAGGAACATGCGCAGGATCGCGGCAGCCGGTCTCCTGCTCGCACTCATCGCGTGCGGCAGGACGTCCGGGCCCGCGAGCTCGTCGGGGATCTTCGGCACGGTCACTGCGGGTCCGACGTGTCCCGTCGAGCGCGTGGGCTCTCCGTGTCCGCCCGCTCCGTGGGTTGGGACGGTGCGCGCGACCGATGACACCGGTCAAGGGACCGAGACGCGGACCGACGAGACCGGCAACTACACGCTCACGCTCGAACCCGGGAGATACGAGGTCGTGGCGGTGACGGACGGCGGCCCGCCGACGGGCCAACCGGTCATGATCGACGTGCCGGCCGGTCCTCCGATCCGCCTCGACCTTACGGTGGACACCGGCATCCGCTGAGCGGACCTACACTCGCCAGGTGAGCGCCGGCGCGAGGGGGCTTCCGTTCGATGCTTACGCCGTCCTGGGCGTGGGTCCCTCCGCGACCTCAGACGAGATCCATCACGCGTATCGCATGCTCGCGCGTCGGTTCCATCCTGACGCCGACCGAACCGACCCGCTCGCCGCGGCCCGGTTCGCGGAGCTCACGGAGGCGTACGACCTCCTCGTGGACGTCGATCGCCGGCGTTCGTACGACCTCCGTCGCGCGGCAGTGGCCGGCCCGCGGGCCGCGCGCGTCGCCCCCGGCCCCACCGGCAACACCGCCGTGCGCGGGCCGGCGGCCCGGCCGCCGGTGAGGAGGCGCGAGACGGCGGTCGCGTCCGAGCCGCGACACGAGGACACGCACGACGAGTTCCGTCTCCTGGTCTTCCTCGCGAAGGTCGTCGTCGGAGTCGTGATCGTGATCGTCCTCGCCGCGTTGCTCCTGGCGTTCCGTCCGCCTCCGCCGTGTCGAGCGGACACCCCCGTCAACGCGCCGTGCACACCGACGGCGACCCCTCCTTGATGCCGTGGGGCGGAGGGCTTGTAGCATCCGGGCATGACCAGCGAGCGCTTCGATCAGGCGAAGATCGAACAGGGCGTCCGGCTGCTCCTCGACGGCATCGGCGAGGATCCTGAGCGCCCGGGTCTGCGCGAGACGCCCTCGCGGGTCGCCCGCATGTACGAGGAGATCTTCGCCGGGATCGACGTGGACGCTGCCGACGTGGTGACCGTCGTCGAAGGCGCCGACTTCGACGAGATGATCATGGTCCGGGACATCCCGTTGTATTCGGTCTGCGAGCACCATCTCCTTCCCTTCGTCGGCAAGGCGCATGTCGCGTACATCCCGAACAAGTCGCAGCAGATCACGGGGTTATCGAAGGTCGCTCGGGTGGTCGATATCCTCGCGAAGAAGCCGCAGGTGCAGGAGCGACTGACGACGGAGATCGCGGAGGCGATCGAACGGGCGCTCTCGCCTCGGGGCGTCTTCGTCGTGATCGAGGCCGAGCACCTCTGCATGACGATGCGCGGCGTGAAGAAGCCGGGATCGCTCACCGTGACCTCCGCCGTGCGCGGGCTGTTCCGCACCGACGCGCGGACCCGCCAGGAGGCGATGGATCACATCCGGATGCGTTGAGCGGCGTCAGCCCGACGCGACGGTGCGTGCCCGCTCCAACCGCGGAGCAGCGCCGAGGTCCTCGAAGGTCTGCGAGGCTTCCCGCAGATCGTCCTCGGCGCCGGGCCATGCGGCGCCGAATCGTTCGACCCGATCGAGCAGCACGACCGCGCGCTCGAACGGCATCCCGAGCTCACCGTAGATCTGGGCGGCGCCGCGGAAGCGTCGATCGGCGTCCTCGGGCCGGCCATCGATCGCGTCCAGGTGCCCTCGCATCCGGTCCCGGGTCGCTCGCATGGACGGCGCGAGCAGACCGGGCGGGATCGCCTCGACGAGAGCCAGGAGCTGGGTCAGGGTTTCGCCATCGCCGAGTTCCAGCGCGGCCTCGCAGGCCACGCGGAAGCCGTCCTTGACCGCCCCGTGTCGCAGGCTCAACGAGTTCCGCGAGTCGAAGGCGAACCGGCCTCGCTCGAGGGCGGCTTCCACCTGATGCCCGGCGAGCAGCCGCTCCGCGTCGCCCGACGCCGCTCCGGCCAGGCTCTGGACGTCCGTTTCGGAGCGTATCCACATGGCCGCGGATCGATCCGCATCCTCGAGCTGACCTCTGCGGGCCGAGATCTGCATGGCGGCCCAGGCCAATCCGTCGCGCCCGGAAAGGACGGCGGGGTCGTCTTCGGGAGCCGGCAACGCTTCAACCATCGCGAGCATCTCGTCCCATCGGCCGCGGGCCATCAGCCGGAAGCCGACGTGCTGCTGCAGGAACCACCACGCGGTTCGGAAGCCCACGCGTTCGGCGAGCTTCCCGCCCGCCTCCTGGTACGCGCCCGCGTCGTCCCAGCGCTCGAGCTCCATCATGTGGTTCGAGAGGTTCGTGTACGCCCGGAGGGCGGAGTTCGGGACGTCGCCTTCGCGCGCGAGCTCGAGGCTGCGAGTGAGCAGCGCCAAGGATTCCTCGGGCCGATCCCGCGTACTGAGCACGAGCGCCTTCGTATTGAGGGCTTCGGACAGGACGTCCGGGAGCCACATCGCTTCCGCCGTGCGGAGCGCGGCCTCCAACCGGTCCCAGGCGTCATCGAGCCGACCGAGGAAGAAGAGGATCCGGCCCATCTGCGCCGCGAGCGTCGCCAGATCGCGATCCTGCTCATCCTCGCCGAGCGAACCGAGGGCTTGCTCCATCCGTGCGGCTCCCTCGTCCGGCCTCCCCAAGAGCCAGAGCGCCTCGCCCATGCGTGCCGAGAGCCGCGCGGCGTCGTGATGCAGTCCCTCCTCGGAGAACAACGCGTGCGAGCGCTCGAACGCGGTGAGGGCATCGGCAGGATCGCCGTCCTGACGATGCGTCATCCCGATCTGCTCGAGCAACACGGCCTCCTCGGATGGCTCATCCGCGAGCTCTGCTGCACGTTGGTAATAGCCGCGAGCCTGACGGGCCGCCGCGAGGGCGCGCGCACGATCCCCCGCTCGCGCGAGCGCCACGCGCGCGTTCGCGCGAAGGGCCCCTGCGTCTTCTGCGTCGGGATCCGCTCGGTAGGCCTCGAGGTAATGTGACGCGATCACCTCGACGATCTCGTCGTCGTCGCCGGCCCACGAGTCCTCGAGCAGCCGCGCGATCGCGAGGTGCTTCGCCTTGCGGTCACGCCGCGACAACGTCTCGTACGCGACCCGTTGCATCAGGGACTGCAGGAACCCGAACTGTCCGCGCTCGGGCGAACGCTCGTCCGTCTGGACCGCGAGGAACTCGCGTCGGACGAGTCCCTCGAGCGTTTCGCGGATCGCGTGCTCGTCGCGGCCGGTCAGCGCGGCGAGCGTGTCCGGCGGGAAGGTCTTGCCGAGGACCGAGGCGTCCTGCAGCAACGCGCGGTCCTCGGGCGCGAGACCGTCCAGCCTTGCCTGGATCAGCGTGTGGAGCGTTTCGGGCACGTCGAGGTTCTCGATCGGACCCGTCGGTTCGAACCGGTCCCCGTCTCGGCGAAGCAGCCCTCGATCCAGGAGCATCCGCACGGTCTCGACGGCATAGAGCGGGATCCCCTCGGAGCGTTCCCGGATCTCGCGCCCTACGGCTTCGGGAAGGCCCGGCACCATCCCGTGCAGCAGCGCCTCCATCGTTGCGTCGTCGAGCGGTTCGAGGAAGAGCGAGGTGACGCCTCGCCTTCCCGTTCCCCAGCCGGTCCGGCGATCGACGATCTCGGGACGTGCCAGACCGAGTACGAAGATGGGTTGGTCACGGCTCCAGTCCAGCAGATGCTCGATGAAGTCGAGGAGCTCCGGATCGGCCCACTGGAGGTCTTCGAAGACGAGCACGACCGGGCCGCGCTGTGCGATCCGTTCGACGAACCGTCGCCATGCGGCGAACAGGTCGTCGCGTGATGCCGTGACCCGATCTTCCAGGCCGAGCAATTGGGCAAGTCGCCCCTCGATCCAACGCCGCTCCTCCATGTCGCCGACGAATCGCGCGACCATGTCGGATAGCTTCTCGGCGGCCGTTGCCGGGACCTCTTCCTCGGCGATCCCGGCACGACCGCGCACCATCTCGGCGAGCGCCCAGTACGTGACGCCCTCGCCGTATGCGATGCATCGACCGCGATGCCAATAGACGTCGTCCGCCAGACCGTCGACGTACTTGAAGAACTCCCAGCCGAGACGAGACTTCCCGATCCCCGCCACGCCGGTCACGGCCATCAGGTGCGTGCGCCGTTGATCCGCGCTCGCGTGGAACAGCTCCTTGACCAGGCGGAGCTCTCGTTCACGTCCGACGAACGGTGATTCCAATCCGGTCGACCGGAGCTGGCCTCCTCGGAGCGCGACGACGCGCAGGGCGTGAT
>VAYF01000344.1:0-3137 GCA_005883885.1 Actinomycetota bacterium
GGCGACTCCGCGGGGAGCGGGGCGCCTCGGCCGTGGAGCTCGCGTTGATCGCTCCGCTGCTGTTCATGCTCCTGTTCGGCATCATCGGGTTCGGGCTCGCCTTCCTCCAGGTCCAGTCGATCCGGACCGCCGTCCGAGAGGGTGGCCGGGCGGCGGCGGTCGGGGCCTCCGTCTCGACGACCCAGCAGAAGACGATCGAGGCATCCTCGGGCTCCATCCCGACCTCGCCCACGACGGACGTGCACGTGTCGGGTCAATGCACGTCGAACAACATCGGATCGGACGTGACCGTGTCGTACGACACGTCGAACCTGCCCGACGGCGGGGTCATCGTCAGGATCCCGATGATCCCCACCATCCACATGACCCCCGTGATCACCGCCTCGTTCCGATGCGAGGTGTAGCCCGATGCTGATGCGTCACCGTCGCGAGGAGGGCGCCGTGGCGATCATGGTCGCGCTCCTCCTCGTCGTGTTCATGGCCGCGGTGGCGCTGACCGTCGACGTCGGCGGTCTCTATCTGCGCCGGCGAGCGTTGGTCAACGGCTCCGATTCGGCCGCGCTCTCCGCCGCGCGAACGTGCGCGCGCGGCTTCGGGAACGACACCCGGTTCGACTCGCCCGAAGCTGCCGCCGACTTCGAGGCGCAGGCAAATTCGCCCATCACGACCGACGAGGTCGCGCCGACCAACGTCACCTACCCCCCGCCGGGAGGCTGTTCGGTCCCGACGCAGTACGGGCACGTGATCGTGCAGTACACGAGCCAGCAGGCCCTCTACTTCGCACCGGTGCTCGGGTTCCAGCACCAGTCGCCGGTCACGACCACCGCGACGGCGAGTTGGGGGTTCGGCAGCAACAACCCGATCCCGATGGTGCTGAGCAACCTGCTCGCGCCGGGCACGTGCGCCATGCCGCCGAACGGCACGATCCCGAAGGGCCAGACGTGCACCTTCTGGTACGACAACGACACGCTGAACGGAGGGAACTTCGCCTTCCTGAGCCTCAACCCGGCGGGATGGGACGTCCCGGTCGGCTCGAACTGCAGCGGATCCTCGTCGGGCGGAACGTCGACGCTGACGAAGTGGATCAACGGAACGCTCCCCGCGAGCGTGATCCTGAACTGGAAGTACCCGACGTACGTCTGCACCGACACGGGCATCCGTGGCGTCGGGGGCAAGAACGGACCGAACTCGCAGGTGTGGAGCGCGCTGAACGCGCTGATCGGCCAGACGCGGGACTTCCCGATCAACTGGGAGGGGTGCGGGACCGCTCCCTTCACGCCGTGTCCACCGGTCGCGGACGCACCTCCGCAAGGGACGATCTACAAGCAGGGGAACATCGACAAGTACGACATCATCGGCTTCGGCTCGATGACGATCCAGCACGTCTACGGTTCGACGGATCCACAGGTGCAGGGCACGCCGGCCCAGGATTACGTGTGCAACGGCAAGGTGAAGAACAACACGACGATCCCGCCGGGCGTGTATTCCTGGTTCGATCTGGCGGCGTTGCTCACCGGAGGACCGTGCCAGCTCCCGCCGTCCCTGCCCGTGGACAAGGTGAACAGCGTGACCCTGCAGGGTCTGAACACGCCGGCCGACTACACCTACGACACGAACGGCGTGACGCTGACGACCCCCTTACCGCAGCAGTCGAACGTGAGCTTCTCGCTGCACATGAACGCGACGTTCGGCGTGTGCGGCGACACGACGCTCCACGACAAGAGCGCCGTCTGCGTCATCACGACCTGGCAGGGCTCCACGTTGGACAGCGATTTCCCGCCGGGCACCGACAAGAACACCGTGGTGCGGCTGTGCGATCTGGCCTACGCCGGCTCGTGCCTGGACCAGCGCCCGCACTGAGCTCCGCCGATCAGCGCGCGTGATCGGCGACGAACTCCCGCAGATCCGGATGGTGCGCGGCGTCGTGACGGAAGGGTCCTGATGGCCCCCCGAGGATCCCCCCGATGCTCCGCCCGAGCGGCCGGCGAGCCCTTCGCGTTGGCGGGGCGAGCCAGCGGTCGTCGGGGAGGGAGCGGATGGCCGCGACGATCCGTTGATGGGTTTCCCCCGCGGACGTGAGGGACTTCCCTCGAGCGCGTCGAGCCCGTGCTGCTCCCAGCTCTCCAGATGCCCGATCAGGTCCTTCGGTGACCAGTCACCACCGCCGAGGCCGCGCGTGGTGATGGCGCGAGACGACAAGCGTTGCAGCAATCCGAGCGTCATCCGCCGATCCCGCTCGAGGATCCGGATCGCTTCCGTTCGTGTCGGAACGGGCGGGGCCATGACGCCGGATGCTATCCCTTGCCCCAGACGTCGGCCGCGACCAGCTCCGGAACCAGCACCTCGGTGAGCAGCGCGACCTCCGGGTCATCGTCGCCGGGGTATCGGATGGTGTCCTTCGCGTCGGCGATGTCGTCACCAACGGCCACCACGGTCGCTCCGCGATCGCGCATCCACCCCATCGCCTCGTCGTCGAACCGGGATCCGGCGAAGAACAGGGCGCGATAGTCGAGCGACTTCGTCAGGTAGACGTCGACGTGGAGCCAATCGGCCGTCTCGCACGCGTGCGCCGGAAGTCGCGGGCCCTGCCGGAGGACGAGGGCTCCCTGTTCCGCCGACGACAGGCGCTCGTGGGGAGCGAGGAGGAAGGGTTGCCCGCTCGCGGTGAGGAGGTCGCCCGCCGCGGACACCCAGGTGTCGCGGCGCGCGAGCAGGTCCTCCGTCGCGTCGGCGGCGCGACGCAGGACCGACGGGACGCGGCTGATGTCGCGACCGAGCAGCCGGTCCTCGAGCGCCAGGAGCAGCGCCAGCGTGTGCTGGAACGTGCGGCACGCGACGCCGCCCTCCTCGGGACCGGCCATCAGGTCGAGGACGCCGGTCCCGGCGACGGCGATCGCCGACGCGGGGGCGTTCGTCAGGGCGATCGCGGCGCTCCCGGCATCCCGATGACGCCGGAGCGCGGCGGTCGTCTCCTCGGTCTTACCGCTCGCCGAGATGCCGATCGCGACGGTGCCGGCGCCGCCCGGCGTTGCTGCCTCGGCGCTCGCGTACTCGGCGACCGCGTGGACGCCGGACGCACGGAGCCGAGCGGCGATCACGGCAGCCGCGTAACGCGACGAACCCATCCCGATCAGGAC
>VAYF01000344.1:3221-3902 GCA_005883885.1 Actinomycetota bacterium
CCCACATGAGCGACCGGTTGACGATCCTCTTCATGCCCGAGAGCGCGTACGGGCCCACGAACAACTGCATCGGCATCGGCAAGGTCCTCGAGCGTCGTGGGCACCGGGTGATCTTCGCGGCCGAGGCGTCGTGGAAGGGCCGCCTGGCGCCGCTCGGGTTCGAAGAGGACCTGGTGGACCTGGCTCCCCCTCCGGAGGACGGCGCCGAGCAGGATGCCGGGCAGTTCTGGACCGACTTCGTGATCGAGACCGCACCCGAGTTCCGCAAACCGACGATCGAACAGCTGGCGACGTTCATCGAACCGGTGTGGTCATCGTTGATGGACGGCGCGATGTTCTGCGAGCCGCAGCTGCGCGCGATCCTCGATCGCGCGCAGCCCGACGTGATCGTCGAGGACAACGTCAACGCGTTCCCGGCGCTCCTCACCCACGGCGCGCCGTGGGTGAGGATCATGAGCTGCAACCCGCTCGAGATGAAAGACCCGGACCTCCCGCCGACCTTCAGCGGCTATCCGCTGGAGGACCCGACCGGATGGGAAGCGTTCCGCGCCGAGTACGAACGGACGCACCGCGCGACGTGGGAACGCTACGACGCGTTCATGACCGACAACGGCGCGCCGCCACTTCCCGATCTCGAGTTCATCCACGAGTCCGACCACCTGAACCTCTCCGTGTACCCGG
>VAYF01000034.1 GCA_005883885.1 Actinomycetota bacterium
TGCGTCCGCCGTTGATGTCTGTTCTCGCAGCCCAGGTCGTATGCGGGCCGCCGAGATCGATCAGGTGCGAGTCGTGGAACGGGCGGACGCACTGCCCCGCGTGCGGGTCCGGGATGCAGACGGTCGGTTCCCGGCCTCGCATCGGGATACCGTCCGCACCGGGGAACGTCCCGAAATAGTTGTCGAACGAACGGTTCTCCTGCATGACGACGATGACGTGCTTGATCTTCTGGATGCCCCCGGCGATCAGCGGCCGAGCAGGGATGGGCTCCGGGGCGACGTGCCGTGGAGGGACCACATGCACGAGGACCGCTCCAGCGATCAGGGCGAAGGTCGCACCCACGATCGAGCGACGGACCAACGGGGTCGCCATCGTCCAGGTTGCGCCGTCCGGCACGACCTGGTTCGGGTCGGCACGGAAACGTCATCTCCGAGTCGTGGATCACACCCCTCGTTGGACACATCCCGATCGGGCGTTGCTCCACTCCTCCTGCAGCCAGTACACGTGTGAGGAGATCACCTGGTTGTAGGTGCCGGTCGCGGTCCTGCCGAGCGGGGTTCCGAACCGCCAGGCGCACTTGTCCGACCCCTCGTTCCCGTAGGCGTCGTACCACGCGTCGCCGTTCGGGTCGTTGATCATCTCCCGATGTTCGTGACTGGTCACGTTCAACGTATCGTCGGCGTCGGAGTTGTTCGGTCGCTGTCCGGTGCCGCAGGCCTCGGGCCGGGTGTCGGCGTAGGGCATGTTGGCGTACAGGACTTCGGTCGCACCCATCCCGGACCAGGAGTGATACGCGCAGAATGCGGAGAACGCGCATCCGGTCCCCGCGGCGTCCTCACAGGTGCCCACACCCTTAGGAAGGAACAGGAAGAAAGCGTGGGTTGGACCGCCCGTCCAGGACTTCGCCGTCATCACCCGCCGGATCTGGGCGAGCACCTGCTCATCCGTGACGCACACCGGGAGTCCGCCGTACGGGGGGCAGCCGTTCCGAGGGAACGGATCGGTCGCGGTCGTGGAACCGCCGAAGGTTTGCGAATAGGCGATGGGGCCCCTGCCGTCGTAGTACTGCGTCAGCGTGGAGTAGACGTTCTGGGAGCCGCCGGAGTCACGAGCCGCCGCCGTGAAGTAGGAATTGATGATGGTGCGGTAGCCCGAGACGATCGACCAGCCGGAGGGAACCCAGTAGATCGCGTACGACTTGCTCTGATGCATGACGGAACCGCCGTGGTACAGGAGGTTGCCGCTGGTGACGGCGTCGGGACGTATCGCCGTCCGGGCCGGGTACGGACCGAGGATCGGATGCCGTGGCGGCGCGGGATCGCCCCCGGGAGGGACCGCCGAGGCAGCGGACCCCGTGGCGGCGAGCACACCACTGCAGAACAGCAGCAGCAACACGGTCTGGATCGGATGGCGCTTGCGCGATGCATCCATGCTGGTTCCTCCCTGGGGGAGGAAGCGTCCGGGTTGTCCGCGTATCGGCCCGGACCGAGGAGCCTACGGGGCTCTTCCCGGGCCTTCCGTGATGCACGTCACGTCTGCGGGGTGGATCGACCGCGACCGGATCACGCCGGTTCCACGGATCGCGCGACGGTCCGCAGGAAGCTCGCGAGTTGGTCCTGCTCCACGGGCGAGAGCGACCCGGCGATCGCCGCTTCCTCGGCGTTGAACCGGGGGAAGAGATGCTGGATCTTGGTTCGCCCCTCGCGCGTCAGAGACACGAGGATCCCCCTGCCGTCGGCGGGATCCTTCCGGCGGGTGGCCCACCCGCGTCGCTCGAGGGTCCGCAGGACGCCGGTTGCCGTCGGCCGGCTGATGCCCACGGCATCCGCGAACGCGTTGGCACCGAGCTCGCCCCAGACCCAAAGGACCCACAACCCCACGAACGATGTCCAGGACAGCCGGTCGGGCGCGAGCACCTTCGCCTCCATGTGCCGGCGGATCGCCGCGGAGCTCCGGAACAGGTTGGAGATGGCCCACATCGCCCGGAAGTCGAGCGAGAGGTGTCCCAGCTCCTCAAGCACCTTCCGCTCGTCGGGCAGGAGGCCGCCGTTGCTCATGCTCCGTCGCGCGCGAGGCGCTCGCCCAACGCACGCGCCACGTCCATCAACGCGAGCACGTCGTCCTCGGTCGTCCGGAAGTTGACGAAGCACGGCCGAAGCCACACGTCGCCATCGATCAGCGCCGAGGCCAGATAAACCCGGCCGTCGGACTGGATCGCATCGGCGAGCGCCTGGTTATGGGGGTTCGGTACCACGCCATCGGGCATATGGCGGATCGGCGTGATCGATAGCTGCGGCGGCGCCTCCATGACCTCGAAGTCCTCGGTCGCCTGCGCGTGCCGGTACAGGAACTCGGCCTCGTCGAGGTTCTTCGCGATCGCATCGCGGAACTGCTTCGCGCCGTGGGCGCGGAACGCGAGCCACGCCTTCAGCGCGCGGAACGGCCGCGAGTACTCGAGCGTGATGTCGGCCGCGTGTAGCTCGTGTTGCTGGTGCGGCAGGTACCCCTCCTCGTGCGCGAAGGCACCCGCGAACACCCCCGCGTGACGGCTCATCACGACGCCACACGCCTTCGGGACGTAGAGCCACTTGTGCGCGTCGATCGAGCACGAATCTGCGCGCTCGAGGCCATCGAACAGCTCCGGCCGGACGGCGGCCGCCGGAAGCCCGTAGGCGCCGTCCACGTGGAGCCACACGTCGCGGGGTCCGCAGACGTCGGCCAGCTCTCCGATCGGATCGACGGCCCCCGTGAGGGTCGTCCCGCCGGTGGCGATCACCGCCACCGGCGTGACACCTGCGGCGAGGTCGGCGTCGATCGTCTCCGCGAGAAGGTCCGGCCGCATCCGACGCAGCCCGTCGAGCGGGATCGCGCGGAGGTTGTCCGAGCCGATCCCGAGCAGCTCGACCGCGCGGGTGACCGAGTAGTGGACCTCCTCGGAGCAGTACACCGCCGGGTGGCTGGCGGCGAGACCGCGGTGGCGCGAGCCGGGCAACGCCCGTTCTCGCGCCACAGCGATCGCCGTCAGGTTGCTGATCGTGCCGCCGCTGGTGAAGGCGCCACCGGCCGAGGGGTACCCCACGAATTCGGCCACCCACCGGACGGCCTGGTGCTCCACCACGGTGGCGGCGCGGGCGTCGACGGCCAGGTTGATGTCGTAGGTCTGCGCCAGCAGGTCCCCGATCGTTCCGATCTCGAGCCCCGAGGATCCGATGAACGCGAAGTACCGCGGGCGAGGCTGGGCGATCGACTCGTCCAGGATCCTGGCGGCATCGTCGAGCGCCTCATGGACGGGCACCGGCTCCTCGGGAAGGGCGCCGCGGATCAGCTCGCGGACCCGGTCGTCGAGCGCCGGCTCCTCGGGACGGAACCGGTCGAACGACCGCCACGCCTCCGCGACCAGCTTCGCCGCGTGCTCCAGCGCCTCCTCGCGCGTGGCGTCGAGACGCAAGGGTCGCTCTGGCTCGTTCATGGCCTGCGCTCCTCGGTCCATCGAGTCACGTCCCCCACAGGCGATCGGCGACGCGGGCCACCAGCTCCAGCTTCCGCCACTGGACGTCCTCGTCGATCCGGTTGCCGATGACGACGGATGCGAACCCACACTGCGGCGAGATCGCAAGCCGATCGAGATCCCCGATGATCTTCGCGGCTTCGTCCATCTGCGCGAGGAGCGCATCCTCGGATTCCATCGCCGGCGACTTCGTCGAGACGATGCCCATGACCATCAGCGCGCCAGTCCTCAGGGATCGGATCGGCTCGAAGCCGCCGTCGCGGCGGAGGTCATCCCATTCGACAAGGAAGGCGTCGTACGGCAGCTCGCCGAAGACCCGATCGGCGACCGGTTCCAGCGAACCCTCGCACATCCAGGCGGAACGGAAGTTCCCTCGACAGATGTGGAGCGCGACGGTGACGTCGTCCGGGATGCCGCGCCGCACCTCGGTGTCCGCTGCGATCGCCGCATCCACGAGCGCCTCGATCCGGTGGCCCCCGGCCACGAACCGAGCGACCCACACGGGGTCGACGAGGTACGGGTACAGCGGGAAATCGAACTGGATCGACGTCGCCCCGGCACGGATCGCCTCGGCCACCAACCCTCGTTCGATCTCGACGGCGTCGGACACGAACTCCTCCAGGGAGCTGTAGCCGCTCCCATCCGGTCCGACCACCGTCGTGAGTGGATGCGTGAAGATCGACGCCGCCGGGAACGTCACCTTGAACGGGAACCCGCCCGAAGCCTCCTTCATGAACGCGGCTTCGCGAGCGCCGGGAGAGTCCACGGGTCGGAGCCGATCGACGATCTCGTGGATGCGCAGCTGGACGTCCTCGCCGTCGACGTTCCGGAACGACACCGTCTTGTCGGTCCGCACCCCTGAGACCGCGTCGTAGAAGGAGTTCATGAACATCCACCTTCGGAACTCGCCGTCGGTGACCACATCGAGCCCGCACGCGATCTGACGGCGAACGGCCTCCCTGATCGCCTCGTCCTCGATCGTCCGGAGCTCGCGCCCGTCCCTGGCGCGCTCCTCCGCGAGCACCGCCGAATGGCCTTCGTCGTAATACCGCGCGACCGCGGATCGCAGCGCGGCCGGCCTGAGCAGGCTCCCCACCGTCTCGGCACGCGCAGGGCTGCGAGCGCGCCTCACACGTCCCACCGCACCCACGTCGACGTGGGAGCCCGGAACTCCCACCCTCGGAGCTCGACCGGTCGCGCGGGATCGAGCCGCAGGTTGGGGAGCCGGTCGAGGAGGATCTCGAGCGACACGCGCGTCAGGTGGCGACCGAACCACGCCCCCAGGCAGAAGTGCGTCCCGATCGCGAAGGCGAGGTGCGCCCCCTCGTTCCGATGCACGTCGAAGCGATCGGGATCGGTGAACCGACGCGGATCCCGATTCGCCGAGGAGAGCACCGCGCCGATCAGCGCGCCCTCGGGGAGCTCCACCCCGTCGAGCACGGCGGCCCTCGTGGTCTGCCGCGTCGAGGTCCCGACGGGACCGCACCAGCGGAGCGTCTCCTCCACGGCCTTCTTCACGAGCGAGCGATCCCTCGACAGCTCCTCGAGCTGCTCGGGGTGCGCCCCGAGGGCCCAGACCGCGAGGGCGATCAGATCGCGGGGCTCCTGGAGCCCCCCGGAGAGCATCAGCTTCGTGTTCGCGACGATCTCGGTTCGGCTCATGCGATCCCCGTCCGCGTCGTGCGAGAGCATCCATGACAGGACGGAGCCGTCAGGACAGCCTTCGAGACGATCCAGGACGCGCTCGATCGCGGCGCCGAGCTCGGCGCTCGCGCGATCGGCGGGGGCCTGTTTGGCCGGATCGGCCTCGAAGTTCGCGAGACCAAGCATCATCGCTTGGTTCCACGCGAAGATGTCCTCCCACGCGACGTCCTCGAGCCCGAGCATGAACCGGAGCGACCGGACCGACATGGGGTCGCAGAACGCGGTGAACAGGTCCGCTTCCCCTTCGTCCGCGATCCCGTCGATGAGCTCGTGCGCCAGCTTCGGGATCATGCCGTGCATCCGTGCCTCGACGTCGCGCGGCCGGAACGGCGCTTCCGTGATCCGCCGAACACGCTGCTGGTCGGGCCCCTCCGATCCGAGCATGTTCGTGCCCATCGTGCGATTGAGGGTCGATGGCGTCGTTGCACCCGTGAACACGTCCGGGGCCAGATCCACCCGACGCACATCCTCGTAGCGGGTTACCAGCCACAGCTGCGCGGCGGGGACCCAGCTGACGGGTTCATCATCCCGGAGCCGTGCGTAGACCGGATACGGGTCGGTCTCCAGCTGCTCCAGCGTCACGGTCTCGCCGAGGCCCACGGATCCCTCCCAACGGTCGCGCGGCTGGGGTATTTTGGGGCCGAATCATCGGCGCGCGCAAGCCGCGCGACGCGGGCGAAGGAGCGATCGATGGACACGGACGGGAAGCGCCTGCGACTCCTCTACCCAGATATCCACGGTCTCGAGCGGGGGAAGTATCTCTTCGGAGATTGGGCGTCGACGGGGATGGCTGCGTTCTGTATCGGCGTCTATCCACTCACGCACGACAAGGAGATCCTCGCCATCCCACGGACCCAGTTCGACGTCGGTCTGCACGACGTTGAGGCGATGCTCGATCCCGAGTCGCTCCTACCGGGATGGGAGACGAACACCCTGGTGGGGATCGCGGACGTCGAGCTGCACGGCGAGCCGGCACCCTGGGACACACGCAACGCCCTCCGCGAGGCGTGCCGGCCGTGGAAGGACATGGGGCTCGAGCCGCAAGTCGCGTTCGAGCTCGAGTTCTACTTGCTGGAGCCCGGCGAGGACGGCGCATGGCAGCCGGTGTCGATCCCCGGGCACCGCGTCTACGGGACGGGGATGTCGGTGGACCCGTCGGGGACGATCGACGACGTCGTCAACGCTGCGCTCGCGTGCGGCTTCCCGGTCGAAAGCTGGTGCAGCGAGTACGACAACGCCGCCTACGAGGTCAACATCCGGTACGACGACGCGGTCCATGCGGCAGATGAGGCCTTCCTGTTCAAGCTGCTCGTCCGCGAGATCTGCGAGCGGCACGGCAAGCTCGCAACGTTCCTCGGCAGGCCGCTCGGTGACCGCGGCGGCAGCGGGCTCCACATCAACTTCTCGTTCCGTCGAAGCGACGGGTCGAACGCCTTCCACGATCCGAACGATCCCGAGGGGATCTCCGATCTGACTCGGCGATGCATCGCGGGGCTCCTGTTCCACCACGAAGGCATGGCCGCGCTCCTCGCTCCCCATGTGAACGCGTACAAGCGTCTCCAGCCCGACATGCTGAACGGCTACTGGGCGAACTGGGGCCATGACGACCGATCGGTCACGGTGCGCGTACCCCCGGCACGCGGCGCGGGCACCCGGCTCGAGCAAAGGACGTCGGACGCGGCCGCGAACCCGTACCTCGCGGCAGCGGCGGTCCTTCACGCGGCCCGGTTGGGCGTTCAGAACGAGCTGGAGCTCCCGCCGCCCCAGGAACCCGGGGCCCCGCCCAACACGGACGTGCGGATCCCGCCCAACCTGGACGCGGCGCTCGACGCGCTCGGGAAGGACGACGACCTGGTCGAGGCCTTGGGCCGCGAGCTCGTCGAAGCGTTCACGATCCTCAAACGCGCCGAGTGGGAGCGCTACCTCGCCTCGGGCGCCGACCCAGCGACCACGGACGTGACGCCGTGGGAGCTCAGCTACTACCTGCCGTTCCATTGAGCGGCGGCCCGGGTCCGCCCGCGCGATGCTTGCCGGCCTCCCAATGATCCCGGTACGCGCGCGATGCCAGCTCGAGCGGGATCTCCTCGAGCGCGGTCGCCATCGTGTCGTTCCAGCGGTTCAGGAAGCCGAAGAGGCCCACGACCGCGAGCATCTCGACGATCTGACCGTCGTCCCAATGACGACGTAACGCTGCGAAGTGTTCGGGGGTGACCTCGTTCGGAACGAGCGCGGCATCCCGTGCGAACCGAAGCGCCACGCGCTCACCTTCGTCGTACATCGGTGATCGTTCGAAGTCCCAGATGGCCGCGATCTTCTGCTCGGGAACGTCGCGCATCCGCGCGTCGACCGC
>VAYF01000347.1 GCA_005883885.1 Actinomycetota bacterium
CTATCTCCGCACCTACATCCGCGCGCTCCGCAAGAAGCTGGGCGACGACGCGTCCTCGCCTGCCCTGATCGTCACCGAGCCGGGCGTCGGCTACCGCTGGGTGGGTGAACCAGCCTGAGCGACACGTAGCATCAGCAACCATGGCTGCGACTTCGAACGCCCCCCCGACCTCGATCATCAAGCGCCTCTTCGTGGGGCGAGCGTTCACGAGTCAGCACCTGGAGCACACGTTGCTGCCGAAGGTCCTCGCGCTTCCGGTCTTCGCGTCCGACGCCCTGTCCTCGGTCGCGTACGCCACGGGTGAGATCCTGATCGCGCTCACCCTAGTCACGTCGCACCCACAGTCCTACGTGATGCCGATCGCGATCGCGATCGCCTTGCTGATGGCGATCGTCGTGAGCTCCTACCGACAGACCGTCCGTGCGTACCCGGGAGGCGGCGGCGCGTACATCGTGAGCAAGGACAACCTCGGAACCCTTCCAGGCCTGGTCGCGGCCGCCGCCTTGCTGTTCGACTACATGATGACCGTGGTGGTCTCCGTCGTGGCGGGCGTGTTCGCGATCGGGTCGGCGTTCGAGTGGGCGAACGAACACCGGGTCTTGCTGTCCATCCTGTTCGTGCTGCTCGTGACGTTCGCGAACCTGCGGGGTGCGCGGGAGTCGGGAACGGTGTTCGCGGTCCCCACGTACGGGTTCGTCATCTCGATCCTCATCCTCGTCGTGATCGGGTTGGCGCGGTGCCTGAGCGGTTGTCCGGCGGTCGGTGTCCACTCTGACCTGCTCCCCGGGGCCGCCAGCACCGCCGCAGCGGTCGGTCTGTTCGCGATCCTGAAGGCGTTCTCTCAGGGCGCCACCGCCCTCACCGGCGTCGAGGCGATCTCCAACGGAGTGCCGGCCTTCAAGCGTCCCCAGGCTAGGAACGCGGCCGCGACCCTCGCGATCATGGGCACGATCGCGGTGACGATGTTCCTCGGGATCTCGTGGCTCGCCACGCACATGCCCGGCGTCGTCGCGAGCGAGCAGCGGTCGGTCGTGGCGCAGATCCGAGCCAGTTCGTCAACCGGGGCGACCGGCTGGTCTTCTCCAACGGGGTGATCGTGCTGGGGCTGCTCTCGTGCGCGATGATCTACGCCTTCCATGCCGACCTGAACACCTTGATCCATTTCTACGTCGTGGGCGTGTTCACCTCGTTCACGCTTTCCCAGACGGGCATGGTCAAACACTGGCTTGCCGAGGGGCGCAAGGGCGATGCCGCGATGCGCGGCTGGCGCCGATCGATCGTGATCAACATCATCGGGGCGATCACGACCGCGATCGTGCTGGTCGTCGTGGTGATCTCGAAGTTCGCGGAAGGCGCCTGGCTCTCGATCCTGATCATCGGGCTGCTGGTGCCGGGCTTCTACTCGATCCACAAGCACTACGCGTGGGTGCGGGCCCAGACGCGTCGCGGTTCGGAGCGCCCGGGCGACCTAGAGGCGAACCATGTGGTGCTGCTGGTGCGCGACGTCGATGCGTCCACCGCGGAGGCGCTCGGGTACGTGCGGTCGTTCCGGCCCGCGTCGTTCCACCCCGTGACGCCTGGCGCGTCCGTCCCGCCGGATCTGGCGGATCGGTGGCGATCGTTCTGCGAGCCGGGAACCGCCGAGCTGGAGGCGCTCGGCGCCGGCAACCTCACCTCGGCGGTGCGCACGTACGTGCAACGGCTGCAGCCCGGCCCCGACGATGTCGTGACGGTCATGGTCCCGGAGATCGTGGATCAAGGTCTGGTCCGGTACCTCGTCGGCGAGAACGAGCTGGTCCGTCTGAAGGCGGGGCTCCTGGGCGAGCCCGGCGTCGTCGTGACCGACGTGCCGGTGGTGGAGGATCCGGCCCGCCACGCCGATGTCTCCAAGCCCCTGATCCCCCAGAAGACGGTGACCATCGTGTTCGTTTCGTCGGTCAACGACGTGACGGTGCGCGCGATCAACTACGCCCGGACGCTGGATGCGACGATCACGCGCGCGATCTACTTCGATGTCGATCCCGAGCAGGCGAACCGTCTCGAGGAGTCATGGTTCAACCTCGGGCTCGACGTGCCGCTCGACATCGTGGAAGCGCCCTTCCGAGACCTCACCCGTCCCATGCTGAACGAGGTGCGGCGGTTCTCGATGCACCCCCACGTCATGGTCAACGTCCTCGTGCCCGAGGTGATCGTTTCCCATTGGTGGCAACTGCCCCTGCACAACCAGAGCGCGTTGTTCATCAAGCGGCTCTTCCTGCACGAGGATCGCGTCCTGCTCACGAGCGTCCCGTTCCTGCTCGAGCGAGATGTCGCACCCGTCCCTCGGATGAACATCCGTCCCGCGACGAAAGACGACGTGCAGTTCCTGAAGAAGATGCTCTACGAGGCCGCCCGATGGAACCCGGATTGGCCCCGCGAGCCGATCGAGGAGGTCCTTGCCGACCCCGTGCTCGTTCGCTACCACCAGGGATGGGGCCGCGAGGGGGACGGTGGCGTGGTGGCCGAGGTCGAGAGCGTTCCGGTCGGGGCCGCGTGGTACCGGCTGTTCACCGCCGAGGAGCCCGGGTACGGCTTCGTGGACGACAAGATCCCCGAGCTGTCGATCGCGGTCGTTCCGCTGCATCGTCGGAAGGGGATCGGCGAGGCCCTGTTGCGATCGTGCATGGTGCAAGCGCGGGAGGAAGGGTTCCAGGCGTTGTCGCTCTCGGTCGCCGTCCACAACCGGTCGCGGATGATGTATCAGAAGGCCGGGTTCGAGAAGGTCGAGGAGTCCGGCGGGAACTGGACGATGGTCGCCAACCTCTGACGGGCGCTACCTGCTCGTCGACCCATCTTCCCGGGCATCGAGCGCCGCGTACTCGCGACGGACGTGATTCCATCGGCGGGAGACGAACAGCGCGACCCCGATCACACCGAGGGCGGCCACGACCCATGCGATCGGGCTGACCACGTGCTCGATCCTCGTCCACCGGTCGCCGAAGCCGTGACCGAGCGACGCGAGACCTACGCACCAGATGACCGAGCCCACCAGGGTGTACAGCGTGAATCGCCAGAACCGCATCGCCGCGAGGCCCGCCGGCAGGCTCACGAAGGACCGGACCAGTGGGATGAGCCGCCCGTACGCAGCCACGGCCTCACCGTGGCGCTCGAACCAGTCGTGGGCCCGGTCGATCTCGTGCGGCCGGATCAGCAGGTAACGGCCGAACCGGTCGATCACGGGCCGACCGCCCGCGTAGCCCACACCATAGGCGAGCCACGATCCGATCAATGTCCCCGCCATCGCCCAGGATACGACCCCAACCAATGACAACTCCTGCCCCGCACCGGCGAACACGGTGCTCGTGAGGGCGCCACCGAAGAGCAGCGTCACCTCGCTCGGGAACGGCACGCAGGCCGAATCCAGCAACATCAGGGCGAAGATGGCCAGGTATCCGTGCTCGCTGACCAGCCGGATGATCGTGTCGGTGAGCAGGGCGAGCACGCGTCCTCCGGGGTGGCCTCAAGGGGTACGGGGAATACGCCGAGCGTAGCAGC
>VAYF01000035.1:0-5370 GCA_005883885.1 Actinomycetota bacterium
GTCCTCTTCGGAACGACGGCGTTGGCCCTCTACGAGATCTCATCCACCCAGAAGCGGATGGGCGTCGCCGCCACCTGACGAACGGACGGCTGCGCGCGGCTACCCGATCCTGTACTTCATCAGGGTCGGGATGGTGCTGACTCCGGCCTTGGCCGGGTTCGCTCTGTTCTTCGTCGGAGGAGGACGATGGGTATACCTCGCGGGGGTGAGCATCAGCGAGGTTCTGCTGTGGTTGATCGCGCCATCACGGGCGAACCTCTCGCGACTGACTGAGCGATATCGAGCACAGGGCAAGAACATCGACTTGACGCGCGCCCTGCTGACCGTCGATCCACCCCAGGACGGACGGGAGTAAACTCCGCCGGGCTCGCTCGACCGACCGGCCAACGACCGTCGTCGGTGACGCGATAGCCTGGAAGGGAACGTCCCTGGGCCGAACGAGGAGCGACCGCGGCGTGGCGATCCGATCGAGGAAGTCCAAGAGCGACTATGGCTCGATCTACCGGGGCCACGAGGGCCAGTGGTCGTGGATCCTTCACCGCATCACCGGTGTCGCCGTCATCCTGTTCCTGTTCGCACACGTCGTGGACACGGCCGCGGTCGGCTGGGGCCCGGAGGCGTACGACCGGATCACGGCTGCCTACGACAACCCGATCGTCCGTCTGTTGGAGTTGGGTCTGGTCGTCGCGGTGCTCTATCACGCACTGAACGGCCTCAAGATCACGCTGATCGACTTCTTCCCCCGGTTGGTGTCGCGGATCAGGCCGATCTCGATCGCCTTCACGGCCGTCTTCATCCTGACGTTGATCCCGACCGCGTGGATCATGCTCGGCCAGGCCTGGGACCTCGCCCGCAGGTGACCATGGCGACCACCACGTCCCCTCGCCCGGCTGCTCCGCCCGACGCGCGTGAGGCCGCGCTCGGGCGCGGACGACCCATCGGCGGCTTCGAGCTGTGGACCTGGGTCTTCATGCGGATCAGCGGCCTATTGCTGTTGGTCCTCGCCGTCGGGCACACGTTGATCATGCATCTGCCGGCGGGCGGGGTCGATCGGATCAACTTCGGCTTCGTTGCGGTGCGCTGGCAGAGCCCGTTCTGGCGGACGTGGGACTGGATGCTGCTGATGCTGGCGCTGCTGCACGGGATCAACGGGCTGCGCACCATCACGCTCGACTACGTGCGTCCCCCCGGGTGGCGTTTCGCGATCACGATGGCGTTCTACGTGATCGGGTTCACGCTGATGGTGCTCGGCACGGTCATCGTCGTGACGTTCGACCCCACCAGGTGGGGACCCATCGGATGACCACGACCCATACGTACGATGCGCTGGTGGTCGGCGGCGGCGGTGGAGGGCTGCGCGCGGCGATCGAACTCTCCGAGCGGTGCAGGACCGCCGTGCTCTCCAAGTTGTATCCGACCCGTTCGCACACCGGAGCCGCCCAGGGCGGTGTCTGCGCCGCGCTCGGCAACGTGGAGGAGGACTCGCCCGAGTGGCACGCGTTCGACACCGTGAAGGGTGGCGATTACCTCGTCGATCAGCCGGCGGCACTGCTGATGACCGAAGAGGCCGTCGAGGCGATCTACCAGCTGGAGCGCTGGGGTCTCCCCTTCAACCGGACGCCGGACGGGCGGATCGACCAGCGGCGGTTCGGGGGACATACCCGCAACCACGGCGAGGCGCCGGTCAAGCGAGCGTGCTACGCGGCGGACCGGACGGGGCACATGATCCTCCAGACGCTTTACCAGCAGTGCGTCAAACGCGACGTCCGCTTCTTCAACGAGTTCTACTGCCTGGATCTGCTGCGGGATGACGCCGGCGTCACCGTGGGCATCATCGCCTTCGAGCTCGCGACCGGAGAGCTCCACGTCTTCCGTGCCAAGGCGGTGGTGTTCGCCACGGGCGGCTACGGGCGGATGTTCCGCGTCACCTCCAACGCCCACGCGCTCACCGGCGACGGACCCGCCCTGGTGTGGCGACGCGGCATCCCGCTCGAGGACATGGAGATGTTCCAGTTCCATCCGACCGGCCTCGCCCGGCTGGGCGTGCTCCTGTCCGAGGCCGCGCGGGGGGAAGGCGGCATCGTCCTGAACAGGGAGGGCGAGCGGTTCATGGAGCGGTACGCCCCCACGATCAAGGACCTGGCGCCGCGTGACATGGTCTCGCGGGCGATCTATCAGGAGATCAAGGAGGGCCGCGGCGGCGGGCCCGATGGCGATTGGGTGTACCTGGACATCTCCCACCTGGATCCCACGGTGATCGAGGAGAAGCTGCCCGACATCACGGAGTTCGCAAGGATCTACCTGAAGGTGGAACCGCTGGAGGAGCCGGTCCCGATCCAACCGACGGCGCACTACGCGATGGGGGGGATCCCCACCGACACCGACGGTCGAGTGGTCGTGGGCGCGGACGAGGACGTCGTGCCGGGCCTCTACGCGGTCGGCGAGTGCGCATGCGTCTCCGTCCACGGCGCCAACCGACTGGGCACCAACTCCCTGCTCGATCTGGTGGTGTTCGGCCGTCGGGCCGGGGACGACGCGGCCAGCTTCGTCCACGACACCGATCTCGCGACTCCATCGGAACATCCCGAGCAGCCGACCCTCGAGCTCCTCGACGGCATCTTGGGACGCACGACGGGTGACAACGCCGGCGAGATCCGCGAGGAGCTCCAGGACAACATGTTCGACCTCGCGTTCGTCGTCCGCTCGGACGAGAGCCTCGCGAAGATGCAGCAGATCCTCATGAGCCTCCGCGAGCGGTACGAGCGCGTCGCGATCACCGACAAGGGAGCCCGGTACAACACCGATCTGATGGAGACGGTCGAGCTCGGCTACCTCCTGGACTGCGCGGACGCGCTCGTTGCGGGCGCGCTCGTGCGGACCGAGAGCCGCGGCGCCCACTTCCGCGAGGATCACCCGCTCCGCGATGACGCCAACTGGCTGAAACACACGCTCGCCTATCGAGAACGTGACGGGTCCATCCGCATCGAGTACAAGCCCGTGAAGATGGGCCCGTACGTGCCGATGGAGCGCAAGTACTGATGGTGACCGCCGCGGACGTCCTCGACGCCTCGGACCAGGCGCGCCCGACGATAGACACGATCCCGCTCACGGTCCGGGTGCGCCGGTTCAATCCGGAGGTCTCCGAGGACTCGTGGTGGGACGAGTGGACGGTTCGGTGCGACCCGCTCGAACGCCTCGTCGAGGTGCTGCATCAGATCAAGTGGCACCACGATGGGACCCTCAGCTTCCGCCGATCGTGCGCCCACGGGGTCTGTGGGTCCGACGCGATGCTGATCAACGGGCGGAACCAGCTCGCGTGCAAGGTGTTGGCGCAGGACGTCGCACCGAGGGTCACGATCGAACCGATCCGGGGCCTGTCCGTGCTGAAGGATCTGATCGTCGACATGGAGCCGTTCATGGACGGCTACCGTTCGATCCTCCCGTACCTGATCAACGACTCGGGCGAACCCGAGAAGGAACGCCGACAATCGCCGGAGGATCGCCACCGGTACGACGACACGACGAAATGCATCCTGTGCGCAGCGTGCACCACCTCGTGCCCGGTGTTCTGGGGCGACGAGGGCTACGTCGGGCCGGCCGCAATCGTCAACGCCCATCGGTTCATCTTCGATTCCCGCGACGAGGCGGGCCGCGAACGGATGAAGATCCTCTCGGAGAAGACCGGGGTCTTCCGGTGCCGCACGACGTTCAACTGCACGGACGCCTGTCCCCGCGGGATCGAGGTCACGAAGGCGATCCAGGAGGTGAAGCGCGCGATCCTGTTCGAGCGCTTCTGATCTGCTCCTGACCTCTACGAGATCGTGACCATCTTCGTCGGCGACCAGCCGGAGGTCGCGGTCGATCCGTTCTTGTGCAGACGCGAGCGGAACCGCCAGCTCCCGGCCGACGTGTGATGGAACGTGACGCTGAGCGAGGTGACCCCGGTCTTCCAGAACGTCCACGGGCCGCTGGGCTGGACCTTCTTCTGGACGTCGAACGAGTAGCCCGTCTGGGACGTGGACGCGAGCGTGATCGTGAAGACGGTGCTCGTGCTCCCGCTCGCCGGCGACACCTTGATCGGCACGCGCACCTTCCCGTGCATGAACGGGTGGATGCTGCAGTGGTAGGCGTAGGTCCCGGGAACGCGACGGCCGTCGACGGCGTTCCCGAGGCCAGCGTTCCCGTATCCCAGAGCGAGGCGAGATCGCTGGTGGAGGTGTGCGCGTGCGGCCCGTTGTTGTTCCAAACGACCGACCCGCCCTGTCCCACCGCGATCGGTGTCGGTGAGAACGAGTAGTCCTGGATCGTGACCTGGGATGCCGCTTGGGCAGGAGATGCGATCAGGATCAGCAACGCCGATGACGCAACCGCGATGAAGCCGCGACGCATGGAACCGGCCCCTTTCTCCGAGAGGAACGACGGTACTACGGGCGGCCGGATCGCTCGGTTCATCGGGTAGCGTCACGCTCGATGACGCACGAGGTGGTCCTGATCCCCGGCGACGGGATCGGCCCGGAGGTCTCCGCCGCGACACGGTTGGTGCTCGAGGCCACCGGGCTCGATCTCCGCTGGGAGGAGCGACCGGCGGGAGCGGCGGCGCTCGAGAGCGACGGCGCCCTGCTCCCCGAAAGCACGTTGGAGGCGATCCGACGATGCCGGACGGCGATCAAGGGGCCGATCACCACCCCGGTGGGCGAAGGGTTCCGGAGCGTCAACGTGGCCCTGCGGCAGGATCTCGACCTGTTCGCGGCCGTCCGGCCGGCCCGTTCGCTCCCCGGCATCCGCACCAGGCACCATGATGTCGACCTCGTCGTGATCCGCGAGAACACGGAGGACCTCTACCGCGGGATCGAATTCGCACGAGGGGCGCCCGACGCGACGGCCCTCCGCCGGAAGCTCCACGATCTCGGAGGGTTCGAGATACCCGAGGACGCCGGGATCACCTTGAAGCCCATCAGCGTCTCCGGCGCCAGGCGGATCGTCCGCTTCGCGTTCGAATACGTCCGAGCCAACCGGAGACGGAAGGTCACGGTCGGTCACAAGGCCAACGTGATGCGGTACTCCGACGGCATCTTCCTCGAGACCGCGCGGACGGACGCCGGCGACTATCCGGATGTGGCCTGGGAGGACGTCCACATCGACACGCTCTCCGCACGGCTCGTTCGCTCGCCGCAGGACTTCGACGTGCTGCTCCTCCCCAACCTGTACGGAGACATCCTGAGCGACCTCTGCGCGGGCCTGGTGGGAGGGCTGGGCCTGATCCCGGGCGCGAACATCGGGTGGGAATACGCCGTCTTCGAGCCGGTCCACGGCAGCGCGCCGGACATCGCCGGCAGAGGCATCGCCAACCCCGTCGCGATGGTCCTCTCC
>VAYF01000035.1:5558-12978 GCA_005883885.1 Actinomycetota bacterium
CGGAGCTTGGTGCTGACGGGCGCGTCGTAGGTCGACCAGTTCGTGAAGAAGTTCCTCGTATGGACGCGGGTCAGGTTGAGGAACCGCCACATCCACGCGATCGTACGACCTAGAGCGACGCGAGGTCGGCGCACTTCGCGCGGATGCCCTCGGCAGCCGCGCGGAGTTTCGCGAGCTCGTCCTCGTTGAGGTCGAGCTCGACGATCTCCTCGACGCCGGCGCGGCCGAGCCGCGCCGGCGCCCCCACGTAGACGTCGGAGATCCCGTACTGGCCCGTCACCCAAGCGCACACCGGCAGCGTCGCCTTCGTGTCGTCGACGATGGCTTCCACCATCGATGCGATCGACGCGCTGGGGGCGAAGTACGCGGAGCCGCTCTTGAGGAGCGCCACGACCTCGGCGCCGCCGTCGCGCGTGCGCCGGAACAGACGATCGAGCGTCGGCTCGTCGACGAGCTCCGGCAGCGGCCGCCCTTTCACGGTCGCATGCCTCGGGAGGGCGACCATCGAGTCTCCGTGCGAGCCGAGCGTCATCGCCTGGACCTCCGTGGGCGGGACGCCGAGCTCTTCCGCGATGAAGAAGCGGAGGCGCGCCGAATCGAGGACGCCGGCCATCCCGAGGACCCGCTCCCGTGGGAACCCGCTCCGCTCGGCAGCCAGGAAGGTCATCTCATCCAGCGGGTTCGAAACCACGATCAGGATGGCGGTCGGCGAGCCCGGCACGACGCTCGAGACCACGTCGGTCATGATCGCCGCGTTCTTCCCCAACAGGTCCATCCGGCTCATGCCGGGCTGTCGGGGGAACCCCGCGGTGATCACGACGATGTCGGAGCCGGCCGTGTCCGCGTAGTCGTTCGTCCCGGTGATCAGCGGCGGATAGCCCTCGATCGGCGACGCCTCGTTGAGATCCAAGGCCAGCCCCTGCGGCTTTCCCTCGATGATGTCGATCAGGCAGATCTCGCCAAGCGTCTTCTCGAGCAGCCGCATCGCCGTCGTCTGTCCGACGAAACCGCTGCCGACGACGGTGATCTTCACGCGCTCTCTCCTCGTCGCCCCATGACGCGCGCCATGGTAGCGGCCGTTCGATCGCGGGATCGGGGAGCTACAGGCGGGCGATCACGGCGTCGGTCATCTCCGCCGTCCCGACGGCCGGGCGATCATCGTCCGGCGCCCGCAGATCCGGTGTCACGTCGGTCCCCTCACGCAGAACCTCGACGACGGCCGCCTCGAGCGCGTCGGCGGCGGCCGATTCTCCCAGGTGCCGGAGCATCATGGCCCCCGAGAGGGTCGCTCCGACCGGGTTCGCTCGGTTCGCGCCGGCGAGCCTCTGCGCCGTCCCGTGGGTGGCCTCGAACACCGCCAGCTCGCGTCCTTCCTTCCCGCCGAAGTGCGCACCCGGCGCGACGGCCGGCCCGCCGATCATCCCGGCGCAGAGCTCGGCGACCAGATCCCCGTACATGTTCGGGAGCACCAGCACGTCGAACCGCTCGGGCGCTTGGACCAGCTGCATGCAGAGCGCATCGATGATCCGGTCCTCGAAGTCGATCTCCGGATACTCCCGCGCGACCCGCCGCACGACCTCCAGGAAGAGCCCGTCGGAGAACTTCATGATGTTCGCCTTGTGGCTCGCCGTGACCTTGGCGCGCCTGTTCGCACGTGCGTAGCCGAAAGCGAAGCGCGCGATCCGCTCGCTGCCGTGCTCCGTGATCTCCTTGACCGAGATGCCACTGTCCGACGGAACGACCACCCCTGTCGTCGATGCGATGAAGCCGATCAGCTCCTCGACCGCAGGCGTCCCCATCTCGAGCTCGATGCCGGTGTACATCCCCTCGGTGTTCTCTCGGACGACCACCACGTCGACCATGTCGTAGAGCGACGGGACCCCTGCGTGGAGTCGGCTGGGCCGGATGTTGGCGTAAAGATCCAACCTGCGGCGGAGCGCGAGGTTCACGCTTCGCATCCCGGACGCCGGCGGGGTCTCAACGGGCCCCTTAAGGGCAACGCGGTTCGCCCTCATCGAATCGAGCGTGGTGATCGGCAAGGGCTCGCCGGTCCGCACGAACGCTCCTGCACCGATCTCCCGTGGATCCCACTCGATCGGGACGCCGGTGGCGTCGATCGCCCGACGCGTAGCCCCGATCACCTCGGGACCGATGCCGTCCCCCGGCACGAGGGTCACGCGGATCGCCATGGTCGGTCAGGGTAGCGGCCGACGGCATCCGACCCGACTATCCTGAGCGGTATGAGCGACAAAGGGCTGCGCGAGGTGATCGCCGCGCAGACGAGCATCTCCGACATCGACGGGGCGGCCGGGCGCCTGTGGTACGTCGGGTACGAGATCGAGGACCTCGCTCGCAACGCCAGCTTCGAGGAGGTCATCTACCTCCTCCACAACCTCGAGCTCCCCACGAGGGCGGAGCTGGAGACGATGAACCGGTTCTTGGTCCGGGAACGCGAGCTCCATCCGTTCCTCGCGAGGATGATGCCGACGCTGGCACAGAACACGTCGCCGATGTCGATGCTGCGGACCTCGGTGTCCGCCTCCTCCGCGTTCGACCCGGACGGCTGGGACGAATCACCCGAGGCCGAGTACCGCAAGGCGATGCGGCTGATCGCAGAGACGCCGACCTTGATCGCGACCTTCGACCGGGTCCGGACGGGGCGCGAGGTGATCCCGCCGGATCCGGGCCTCTCGCATGCCGCCAACTTCCTGTGGATGCTCCACGGGCAGGAACCCGATCCCGAGGACGCCGATGTCCTCGACACCACGTTCGTCCTCTACGCCGACCACACGATGAACGCCTCCACGTTCACGGCGAGGATCATCGCATCGACGTTGTCCGACACCTTCTCGGCGATGACGGGCGCGATCGGAGCGCTCAAAGGGCCGCTTCACGGTGGTGCGAACGAAGAGGCACAGAAGATGGCCGAGGAGGTGGGCAAACCCGAGAACGCCGAGGCGTACGTCCGGGACCGCCTTGCGCGGAAGGAGAAGATCTTCGGATTCGGACACGCGGTGTACACGACGATGGACCCACGCGCGACCGTGCTGAAGCAGCTCTGCAAGGACCTCGGTGAGCGACGGAACCAACCGAAGTGGTACGAGATCTACTCCGCGCTCGAGGAGACCACCTTCGAACAGAAGGGGCTCTATCCGAACGTCGACCTGTACGCCGCGGGCGTGTACCACATGCTCGGGATCCCGACCGACCTGATGACCCCGATCTTCGCGCTCGCCAGGATGGTCGGCTGGACCGCGCACGTGCGCGAGCAGTACGCGAACAACCGCATCATCCGCCCCGGTTCCGAATACATCGGACCGCGAGATCGCACGTACGTCCCGCTCGACGAGCGTTGAGCGATCCGCTCGCCCGCTAGACGGTCGGACGCGGGAACAGGCCCGTCCGCTCGACCAGGTCCCGTGTCACGGCATCGTGGCCCATCGCCATCACGTGGATCCCGGCGATATCGGGGATCGTCTGGATCGCTTCGACCAGCTGGACAGTGAGATCCATCCCGATGGCGCCGGCGTCCTCGCCGGCGGCATCGAGCGCGGCGATCGTCGGCGACGGGACCCGCACGCCGGGAAGCTTCTGGTCCATGAACCGCGCCTGCTTGGCGTTCCGGAGCGGCGTGACCCCGATGATCACCTTCGCCCGCTCGAACAGCCCGCGCAGTCGCATCGCGTCCGCCCATCCGGCCAAGCGCTCGGCGTCGTAGACGATCTGCGTGGTGACGAAGTCCGCGCCCGCGTCGAGCTTCGATTCCAGCCGGGACGGATCGTACGGTTCTGCGAACGGCACGTCGGCGACACCGATCAGGTAGCGAGGAGGGTCGGCGAGCTCGGTGTTCGCGAGGGTCGTTCCATCGTCACGCATCCGTCGCGCGAGGCCGATCACCTCGCCCACCGCCAGATCGGCCACCACGGCCGCGTTCGGATGATCTCCCACGTGGACGGGGTCGCCCGAGAGGCAGAACACGTTCCTCGCGCCGAGGGCCCATGCGCCGAGGAGATCCGCCGTGAGCCCCAGGCGGTTCCGATCGCGAACCGTGAGCTGCACGGTCGGCTCGATCCCTGCGTCCGCAACGAAACGCACCCCCGCGAGGGGCGACATGTGGGCGCTCGCGACCGGGTTGTCGGTCAGGTTGACGGCATCGACGTACCCGACGAGTCCGCGCGCGTGCTCCGACACGGGGTCGCCCGAAGCTCCCTTGGGCGGAACGATCTCGCCCGTGACGGTGAAGCTCCCGCGAGCGAGCAGCGCCGCCAGACGTCCGGGAGGACGGGTCACGGCCGACCGTAGGCCTGTGCTTCGGCGGCCTGGACCGTGTTGACGAGGAGCATCGCGACGGTCATGGGACCGACGCCGCCGGGGACCGGGCTGATCGCCCCGGCGACCTCGGCGACCTCGTCGAACCGGACGTCACCGACCAGTCCGTGATCGGTCCGGTGCACGCCGACGTCGACGACGGTCGCACCCGGCTTGACCATGTCGGCGCCGATCAGCTGCGGCACCCCCGCGGCCGCAACCAGGATGTCCGCGCGGAGCGTGTGGGTGCGAAGGTCCCGGGTCCGGATGTGCGTCGACGTCACGGTCGCGTTGCCTCTGACCGAGTTCTGGGTGAGCATGACCGAAAGGGGCGCGCCCACCAGCTCGCCGTATCCGACGATGGTCACCTCGGCTCCCTCCAGGGGAACCTCGCACCGGAGCAGGAGCTCGACGATCCCGTACGGCGTGGCGGGGAGGAAGCACGGCCCGCGGCGAACCATCATGCCGATGTTCCAGGGGTGGAGGCCGTCTACGTCTTTCTCGGGCAGGATCGCGCGTTGGATGTCGAGCTCCGGCAGATGGTCCGGCAGCGGCAGCTGGACGATGATGCCGTGGATCTCGGGGTCGCGGTTCAGTCGGCGGATCGTGGCGAGCAGTTCGTGCTCCGTGACGTAGGCGGGGAGGTCCACCTGCTCGGAGCGGATCCCGACATCGGCAGATGCCTTGTGCTTCTGGCCCACGTAGATGCGAGAGGCCGCGTCGTCCCCGACGAGGACGGCGGCCAGGCCCGGGATGATGCCCTTGTCCGACAACGCCTGGACCCGCTCCGCGACCTCTGAGCGGATCTGCGCGGAGGTCGTCTTGCCGTCGAGGATCCTGGCGGTCACGGCGGAATCCTACCGGCCACGCTGCGCAAGCCGGACGGCGCGATCAGTGTCGGAAGTGGCGCGTCCCGGTGAGGATCACCGCCATCCCGTGCGCCTCCGCCGTCGCGAGGACCTCGGGATCTCCCTTCGATCCTCCCGGATGGATCACGGCCGTGCAGCCCGCCTCCGCGGCGACCTCCAGCGCATCGGGGAAGGGGAAGAACGCGTCGGAGGCGAGCACAGCGCCCTTCGCGCGGTCCCCGGCTTTCCTCGCGGCGATCCAGGATGCGTCGACGCGCGACATCTGCCCGGCGCCGATCCCGACCGTCGCGCGATCGCGTACGAACACGATCGTGTTCGACTTGACGCGCCAGGCGATCGTCCACGCCAGCGAGAGGTCCTCCCGTTCCTGCGCGGAGGGGTCTCGGGATGACGCCACCTGGAAGTCCGACGGCGACTCCACCATCCGGTCGACGTCTTGCACGAGCGCTCCGCCGGGGATCGTCCGGACGTCGAGCCCTGTCGTTCGTTCCAGCGGAGCGCGAACGACCCGCAGGTTGGGCCGGGTCGCGAACGCCGCGAGCGCGTCATCCGAGTACGCCGGCGCGACGACGACCTCCGTGAACACGTCCCGCATCGCGTCGGCGGCCGACGCGTCACACTCGCCGTGGAACGCCACGATCCCACCGAAGGCGCTCACACCGTCGCACTCGTACGCGGCCGCGTACGAGGTCGCGCAGGTCTCACGCGCCGCCGCGCCGCAGGGGTTGTTGTGCTTCACGATGACGCACGCATGCTCGGGGAGCGCGATCGCGAGGTCGTAGGCCGCCCAGGTATCGAGCCAGTTGTTGAACGACATCTCCTTGCCTTGAAGGACGTCGGCGCCGCCCAGCACGCCTGGGCCACCCACCTCCCGATAGAGCGCGCCGCGTTGGTGCGGGTTCTCGCCGTAACGAAGATCGGAGATCTTCGTGAGGGCGAGACCCGCGAACCCCGGCAGCGCGCCGTCGGGCGTTGCTCGCTCCGCGAACCATCGCGCGATCGCGACGTCGTAGGCAGCCGTGTGGGCGAAGGCCTCGGCCGCGAGCGCGGAACGGGTCGCGAGCGTGAGACCGCCTTCCCGAGCGATCTCGTCGAGCACCGACCCGTAGCGGTCGGCACTGACCACGACACAGACCGACTCGAAGTTCTTCGCGGCCGCCCGGATCATGGCCGGGCCGCCGATGTCGATCTTCTCGATCACGTCTTCGTCGGTCGCACCGCTCGCGACCGTCTCCCGGAAGGGGTAGAGGTTCACGACGACGAGGTCGAAGGGATCGATGCCGTGCTCGCGGAGCTGCGCCACGTGGTCCTCGTTGCGACGATCGGCGAGCAGCCCCGCATGGATCTTCGGGTGGAGCGTCTTCACGCGGCCGTCCAGCATCTCCGGCGACCCCGTCACCTCCGCGACCTCGGTGACGTCGAGGCCGCCGGCACGAAGCGCCGCGGCCGTTCCCCCGCTCGAGACCAACTCGACGTCGAGCTCGCGCAGTCCTTGCGCGAGCTCGACGATCCCCGTCTTGTCGTAGACCGCGAGCAGCGCCCGACGGATCGGCTGACGCTCCCCCATGCTCACGCCCCCTCCTCGACGATGCGAACGCGCCGGCCATCCAACCGCAGCCTTCCCTCGATCATCGCGCGGACCGCCTGCGGGAGGAGGCGGTGCTCGAGCTCGTGGATCCGCGGTTCCAGGGAATCCCAGTCATCGTCCGGCCGGACCTCGACCGTTCCCTGGAGCACGATCGGGCCGGAGTCCACTCCTTCATCGACCAGGTGCACGGTGACCCCGGTCACATGGACGCCGTAAGCGAGCGCATCCCGAACACCGTGCATGCCGGGGAAGGCCGGAAGGAGCGCCGGATGGACGTTGAGCCACCGACCCTCGTAGACATCGAGCACCCGCTTGCCCAGCACCCGGAGGTAGCCGGCGCTCACCAGCGCGTCGATGTCTCGGTCGAGGAACAGATCGAGGATCGCCTGATCGAAGCTCTCGCGGTCGGGGAACGAACCCGGTTCGAGGACCACCGTGGGGATCCCCACTGCTTCGGCACGATCCAGCGCACGGACACCCGGCCGGTCCGACAGCACCAGCGCCAGGTGCGGCCTGATGAACGGATCGTCCATGAGTGCTTGCAGGTTGGTGCCCGATCCGGAGACCAGGACCGCGATCCGCTCGCTCATGGAGGCGCATGCTACCGCCGAGCCTGGCTCCCAACCGGAGACGGTAAGCTGGGCCACCAAGGACC
>VAYF01000348.1 GCA_005883885.1 Actinomycetota bacterium
AGCCGCCTGTGTCAGCTGCACGGTGAGTATTATCCGTTCCCCGCCACCGCAGCGGACAGAGTCGCGAGCGGCGATCCGCGGCTCTCGTTCGAGGAGCGCTACGGCACGGTCGCGACCCGACAGCAGCTCGCTGCGAAAGCAGCGGCTCAGCTCGTCGCCGATCGCTACCTTCTCGAGGAGGATGCCGATCGCCTGGTGAGCGCAGCGGGTCAATGATCGGAAGCATGTTGTACGCCGCCGCCACGCGGTGGATACTTTCGAGCGAGCTGATCATGAAACCGATGCCACCTGCTGACGAGACGTTCTCGGTGATCGAGCTGCAGCAGGCGACACGCAATCGTGGCATGCCGCTCGAAGGTCTGCGCTACGACATCACGCCAACAGGCATCCACTATCTGCTCACCCACTTCGACATCCCAGCTGCGGATGCCGCGAGCTGGCGCGTCGAGGTCACCGGCCTGAGGTCCGAGAGGTAGGTCGGAGGATCTCGCTCGAGCTCGCGGCGGAGAACAGCGCGATCGATCCAGGACCAGCTCGATGTCGTGGACCATGAGCCGGCGCGCTCCGAAGACCTCATGGCGCTCGTATAAGATGCCGCCTCCGAGACGAGCCGGCCCCGGGAGAGCGGCTCCCTCTCGAGCTCAGCCAGGGGGAAGCCGCCCGTCGCTCGGATATGTTGCGGGCCTTCTCGCGGCGCCTGCGGGCGAGGCGTTGGGCCGCCGTGGCGGCAACATAATCTTCACTCACAGCGACGCCAGCCACTTGAGGAGCGCCGGGTCGTCGCGCCAGATCCGCGCAGGCGGGAAGCTACCGGATGTCGGGGGCTCGCAAACGCGGAGTGCCTCGGCCTTGAGGCGCGCGGTGATCTCGGCATAGCGGTTCGTCGTCTCTGGGCTCACGTGGCCGAGCCATCCACGGATGACGTTAACCTCGACGCCAGACTCAGTGTGCCATCGCGCAGCGCGTGCGTGGCGAACGTGCCGTTGCAGATCACCAGCATCTGGAGGTGACCTGGCGGGACACGGACATCGTCGTCGACATCGATCTCGTCAGGCGTGACCGCAGTGCTTCCGAAACCCGCAAGCTCCTCTTGCTGATCGTCCCCGTCACCGAACTTCTCCGAGATCGGCACGTACAGAAAGTAACACGCGGCGCGTTGGTTCGTCGCGACTGGCGGCGCCCGTTCGGGAGTGCGGACGTTGAACCGGTGCGGGCGTCGTCCTACACTGGTCGCGCGGCCTCCAGTCGACGATGATCGCGACGAGCTACACGACGAAGTCGAGCACCGCGCCTCGCGTCCTCGTGTGCGCGGTGCTCGTCGCGGTCGCCGGGTGTCGACCTTCGCCCGTTCAAAGCGTTGATTCGCGATGCAGACAAGGAATCACGAGTATCAATATCAGGAGCCAAGCCATCATCTTTGGCGGCGCCTCGTTTGGCTCTGTTGGTCAATATGAAAAGCTGGTGGGTACCGCGCACGGGCAGGTAAGCGCCCAGGCCTCCTCCAACCGCAACGTCGTGGATCTCGATCGGGCTCCGCGAAACGCGTGTGGCATGGTCGAGTACGACGTGGACCTCTACATCATTCGTCCCGTCGATCCCACGAAGCGGAGCAAGACGCTCCTTTACGAAGTCCTCAACCGCGGCCGCAAGTTGCTGCTCGGTAACTACTATCTCGGGCGTCAGGAGCCCTGGCTCAACGAGTTCCCGAACGCACCGGATGCGGGCGACGGCTTTCTGATGCGACGAGGATACACGCTGGTATGGAGTGGCTGGCAGGGGGACATCAACAACGCTCCGCCGAATGCTCCCGACGTGATGGGGGCGCGATACCCGGTGGCAACGAATCCGGATGGCAGCACGATCACGGGTACGGTCCGTCAGGAGTGGGTGTTTACCACCACGACTCCGCGCGTCACGGTTCCGATCGGGTGGGACCGCGGACAGGTTTCTACCCCACCGAAGCCGGCCCCACAGCAGATGGCCAACGCCGTTCTCTCGTCGCGGCAGGATGTCGACGGACCGGATACCGTGATTCCGCGCGATCAGTGGTCGTTCGGGATCTGCACGAACGGAACCACGATCACGCCCAATTCATTTCGATTCGGGACGTCGTCTCGTTTCTTCGTTCGGACAATACATCTGCTAACCCTCTCTCGATTCCAGGTGTGGATAAAGCCGTGGAGGCCGTCATCGGCGTCGGCTTCTCGCAATCGGGGCGAGTTCTTCGCGACGGCCTCGAGCAGGGGTTCTTTGACAGCAACCAGTTCGAAGGCCTCATCGTCTCCCACGCGGGTGCCAACCTGACCTATATCAACCAGCGCTTCTCGCAACCCGGTCGCTTCTCGACGATGATCGAGGGGCACGCGTACCCGAGCGATCAGTTCCCGTTCTCCTATGCGCGGCAGACGGATCCGTACACGGGTCAGACCGCCGGCATTCTGGACAAGTGCCTGGACGACAACAAGTGTCCCAAGATCTTTCACGTCGACGGCTCCAACGAGTGGTGGCGCGGTCGAGCGTCGCTCAATCACACCGATCCGCTGGGAATGCACGATATCGAGATTCCGCCCAATGTACGGATGTATTTCATCGCGGGTACCCAGCACATTCCCAAAATGGTCAATCCAGCCTGCGCCGGGACGACGAATCCGCTCACCTGGCACGAGATCTCACGTGCGCTCCTCGTCGATCTGGAAGCATGGATGAAGCGCGGCGCCGAGCCGCCGCCGAGCGTGTGGCCATCGATCGACGACACGGTCGCGCCAGCCCCGTCCAATCCCGAGTCCTTCCTCGGCGCGTTCTCGTTCCCGACGATCCCCGGGGCGCCGGTCTTCAACGGCGACTACAACCATCTCTATCGTAACGACCAATCGGTACAACCCCCGGTTCACATCCATGCAAACCGGTACGGTGTGCGCGTCCCCAAGGTGGATGCGGACGGGAACGAGATCGCCGGGATTCACTCTCCTTTGCTGAGAGTGCCCAAGGGAACGCATACCGGGTGGACACTTCGCAAGCCTGCGTTCATCGGCAGCCGC
>VAYF01000036.1 GCA_005883885.1 Actinomycetota bacterium
AACGATCACCTCGTACCCGTGCTCACCGCTGAACCCCGTACGGGTCACCGTGGCCGGCACGCCGGCGACCGTCACGGGCTCGGGCCAGAACCGGAAGTACCCCAGCTCCCCGAGGCCGCGATCGACCAACGGCTGCAGCGTGCCCCGCGAGGTCGGGCCCTGGACGGCGATCATCGCGAGATCGTCGGTGCGGTGCTCGATCCGAGCATCAAGGTCGCCCGCCGTCTCGCGGAACCAGTCCTGGAGATCCGCGGTGTTGATCATCACCCAGAAGCGGTCCTCGGCGAACCGGTACACGTTGCCGTCGTCGATCATGGTGCCATCGGCGTTCACGAACGCGCCGTAGCGGACCTGGCCCGCCTGCATCCCCCCCACGGTGTTGGTGAACCGTCGCTGGATCAGCCGCGCCGCGTCCGGCCCCGTTACCTCGTACTTGCACGTCGAGAAGAGATCCCAGATCCCGGTCCCGGTCCTGACGGCCTCATATTCCTCGAGCGGGTCACGACCCTCGTGCATCGTCCAGGGATACCCGTCTTCCCAGATCGTCTCGGCCCCGTGGGCCTCGTGCCATGCGTGCAGCGGCGAGCGCTTGTCGTCCGTCATCAGGTGGCTCCTCCTGTCGTGGACGCCGCGGGCTTCAGACGCGCGGCTTCTCCTTGGCGGGGTCGTAGATCGCGAGCACGTCGACGGTGCCGGTCATCGTCCCGCCGTCGTGCTCGATCGAGACGCGGGTTCCGGGTGCGGCAAGATCCGTCCGCAACACGGCCAGGCCGATCGGTCCGAACCGCGGGCTGTCGGCCGGCGACGTCAGAACCCCGACCACCTCGCCGTCATCGACGATGGCGGATCCGTACTCGGGGAGCACATCCCCGTCCAACCGGACGGTCACGAACCGGTTCGGCGGCGCCGCGGCCACCGCGCGGAGCTTCTCGGTTCCCATGTTGAGCTCGTTGAACGACACGAACCGGTCGAGGCCCAGGTCGAACGGGGTCCGCTGGTGCGGCTCGTAGTCGTAGTCGGTCACGATCATCCCGACCTCCACGCGGATCGGCTCGATCACATCCGCGCCGTACGGTGTCGCGCCGGCCCCTTCCACCGCCGCCCAGAGCGTCTCCGCGTGCTCCGGACGCAGGAAGACCTCGTACCCGAGCTCACCACTGAACCCCGTCCGGGACAGCCACACCGGCACCCCACCGACCTGCACCTGCTCCGGCACGAAATGGAAGTACCGGAGCGTTTCCAGATCCACGTCGGTGATCGTTCGCATCAGGTCACGGCTCTTCGGGCCCTGGATCTGCATGCTCGGAAGCTCCGGCGCGATGTAGCGCACCTCGACGTCGAGCCCCTTGGACGCTGCGCCGAAGTACTCCTCGCGCTCGTCCGAGTTCGTGCAGACCCACAGGTGGTCCCCGGCGAAGCGGAAGACGGTCCCGTCGTCCACCAGGAGCCCGTCTTCGTCGACGAACGGGCCGTAGCGGACCTGGCCGGCGGTCATCCCGACGATGTCGGCGGTGTGGACCCGCTGCGCGGCCTCGACCGCGTCCGGCCCCGTGAACTCCCACTTGTTGAGGGGGGACAGATCCCACATCCCCACGCCCTCGCGGATCGCGCGGTACTCGGCCGCGGGGTCCCCGAAGTTCGTGACCCATAGCCACCCCGCTTCGTCCGTGAAGCCGGCGGCCTTCGTGGACGTGATCGGGTGGAACGCGGTTTCCCTCGCCATGGGCTCGTTGTACCGCACGGCTGAACCGCGATTCAAGTCTGCGAGGTCGCGACGCCGAGCTCGAGGCTGCCGGGATCGCACCGGATCGTCTCCGTCTCGGTGACGATGACGTCGATCCCCAGGTCGAAGCTCCCGACGGGAAGCTCGTGGGACAGGACCTGGAGGTCGAAGGCGATCGCGATCCGCGGCACGCCCCGACGGGTGCGGCGGAGGAATCGGTCGTAGAACCCTCTCCCGTACCCGATCCGGTGCCCGGACCGGTCGAAGGCGACCCCCGGCGTCACGACCAGGTCGAGCACCTCGGGCGCGAGCATCGCGGCGGCGTCGACACCTCCGAGCCGAAGGACCAGAATCCCATCACCACCCCGACGTCCTCGACCTCGTGAAGCGCGAGGAACCGCCGGCGGATCGCCGTGCTGCGCGCGACGCGCTCGGCCTCGCCGAGCGCGTCGCGTGCAGCGAGCACCGACCGTCGGACGTCCCGTTTCGCCCGCTTCAGCTCGGACGGCCGCATCAGGTGCGGAGCGTCGCGGCAAGGAGCTCCGAGCGGTCCGCCGGACCCGCGGCCACGGCGATCAGCCACGTCGCTCCGACGCCCTCGACCCGGTCACCGAACCGTCGGAGGTCGTCCGCGGTTCCCCGCCAGATGTCCATCGCGAGGCCCTTGCCCGCCCGCTCCGCTTCGAGCGCGGCGAGCTCGTTCGGGTCCCGCCCGACCAGCATGATCCCGGCCCAGGTCGGCGGAACCTCGGCAGGGTCCCTGCCGGCGCCGGTGGCGAGCCCCGCCAGTTCGCCGGCTCGAGCCACGAACGTGTCGGCTCCCGCGAGCGCCGGGACCCACCGCCCGCCCTGCCACGGTCTCCCGGCGAAGAGCGCCCGGAGCGCCAGCACGGTCTCCTCCAACAGGGCGAGACGTTCGGGGAACGGCGGGTAGCCGAGCCCGAGCGCGGCGTGCTCGGCGCGCCCGTTCGCATCGCCCACCCCGAGCCCGACCACGGCGCGGCCGCCGGTGACCTGATCGAGCGCCGCCGCTTGCTTCGCCAGCATGCCGACCGGACGGAACCCTGCCCGGGTGACGAGCACGCCGACGCCGAGGCCCGGGTTCGCGGCCCCGATCGCCGCCAGCAGCGTGTAGGGCTCGAGCGAGGGTCGGTCGGGCGCTCCCGGCGGGAAGAGGTGATCCGAGGCGAACACGGCGTCGTAGCCCGCGGCCGCGGCGCGACCGGCGGACGCCATGGGTTTCGCGGGGTCGGCCGTGAAGACGCTCAGGACGAGCCCCAGCTTCATCGCCGCTCCTCCAGCGCCAGCAGCGCGGCGCCGATCGCGGCGCTGTCCGTCCCGAGGTGCGCCTCGACGATCGGAACGGCGGGCCGGTACTCGGCCGCTTCCACCGCATCGGCGAACGCCGCGCGCGCGGGGTCGAGGAGGAGGTCGCCTGCGCCGCCCACACCGCCCCCGACGACGACGGTGGCGGGATCCAGCACGTTGACCAACCCGGCGATCCCCTCCCCCAGACGACGACCGACCTCCGTGACGATGCCCCGCGCGACGGCGTCGCCGTCGCGCGCGGCATCGACGACCATATGACCGGTGACGGCGTCCGGATCACCGCCGGCACGCGCCGCGAGCGGCGCGTGCCGGCGCGCCGCGGCCCGGCCCTCACGCGTGATGGCCGAGCCGCTCGCCACCGTCTCCCAGCACCCACGGTTGCCACAGCCACAGACGGGCCCGTCCGGCTCAACGACGATGTGGCCCACCTCCGCTGCGAACCCGTGGGCGCCCCGGTAGAGCGAGCCCCCGAGGATCAAGCCGCCGCCGATCCCGGTGCCCACCCCGATGTAGAGGACGTGCGCGACCCCGCGGGCCGCCCCGACCCGGTACTCGCCGTACGCACCGGCCGTGCAGTCGTTCTCAACGATCACCGGCGTCCCGGCCGCCCGCCCGACCACCTCGGCGATCGGGGCATCGCGCCAGGCGAGGTTGGGCGCGAACCGAAGGACGCCCGTGCCCTCCTCGACGAGCCCGGCGGCCCCCACGCCGACCGCGACGACGTCGGGGTCCGACACGTCCCCGAGTGCCGCGACCAGCGTCGCGAGCGTGGCGTCCATGTCGTCGGCGGGGGTCGGACGCACGGATCGCGCCAGCTCCTTCCCCTCGTCCGTCACCCGCAACGCAACGATCTTCGTGCCGCCGACATCGATGCCGACGGCCTGAGATGCCGCCTCGCTCATCCGATGTCGATCTTCTCGAGCCGCGTGGGGCCGGGCGGCTCCCCCTCGGTGGGGTGCATCTCCTCCGCCCGCGCGTCGATCACCCCGCGGAACGCGAGCAGCATCTCCGTGCCCGCCTTCAGCAGGTGTTCGATCACCTCGGGCTTGAGCGGTTGGACGGCGGTGACGGCCATGCAGATGGGGCACCACGCGACCGGGCATCCGCCCTGCACATGCGGACCGTCCGACGCAGCGGGGTCCGGCACGTCGCTCGCCGGCGCGTGAGCCGTCGTTCGCCTCGCGCGCCCGTCCTTCGCGGCCTCGGCCATCGTCAGCCCCTTTCCGGGTCCGCGGGTTGCGACCCGCGACCGAACACGATCTCAAGGTGATCGCCGGCGAAGTTCGCCTCGCGGACGACCATCCGTTTGAGCGACTGCGGGAGGATCAGGTTGCGCTTGTACGACCCCACCCGGACCACAAGTTCCTCGCCCCGCCGGTGGATGTCCATGTCATCGCGCGAGACGAACGGCAGCCGCATCCGCAACACGTACCCGTCCCCCCGTTTGCGCACACGGATCGGGTCGTCATGGTGGAGGATCGAGACCGCATCCCGCTCCCCGTAGACCTCCTCCGCCATGTCTTCGAGCAAGGGGATCCCCACCATCTCGCGGTCGAACAACCGGGACAGCAGGATGGGCACAGGCTCGAAGGACTCGTGCACCGTCGCCAGGTGCTCGGCCTGGATGTCCTTCCATTTCCCGAAGTAGGGGTCCGTGACGTCGGGTGGCAGGACCCTGTTGACGACCACGGCGTCGACGCGATAGCCGAACAGCCCCAGATACGTGTAGGTCCGACGTGCCTCGCTGATCACCATCTTCTCGGGGTTGACCACCAGCCGGACGGAAGAGAGGGCCTCGTCGGTCAGGATGACCTTCACCGCGTCCAGGTTCCGGTGCAGGCGTTCGACCGCCTCGAAGACCTGATCCGATGCGATCGGAAGCGAGGTCATCCTCGACACGAGCGGGCGGACCGCCTTCACCACCTTCCGTTCGACCGGGAAGATGCGCTCGATGTACCAGCTCATGATCTCGGGCAGGGACAGGAGCCGCAGCGTCTCCGCGGTGGGCGCGCAATCGACGACGAGACAGTCGTAGTTGCCGCTCTGGACGTGGGTCTTCACATCGATCAGCGCGAAGATCTCGTCGAGACCCGGGATCACGGTCAGCTCTTCGGCTTGGATCGTCTCGGTGCCCGCCCAGTTCATCAGTTGGACCATGTAGTCCTGGATGTCGCGCCAGTTGTCCTCGAGCCGCTCCTGCGCGTCGATCTCCTGACCCCAGAGGTTCTCGATGATCCGGGTCGGCGCGCTCCCGATCCTCGTCTCGAAGGAATCCGCCAGCGAGTGCGCGGGATCGGTGGACATCACCAGCGTGCGTTTGCCGGCCTTCGCGGAGCGGACCGCGGTGGCCGCCGCGACGGTCGTCTTGCCGACCCCACCCTTGCCCGTGAAAAGGATGACCCGCATCCGGGCAGCCTACCTCGCCGCCCTTCGACGTCAGCGGGTCGCGAGGATGGCGAGGACAGCGACGACGTTGATGGTCGCGTGCGCAGCGATCGCGGCGACCAGCGTGCGTCGATGCTCGAAGACCGCGGCGAGGATCACCCCCATCGTCGCGAGCCCGAAGAACCGGATCGGCTCGACGTGCACGAACGCGAAGAACGAACCCGACAGGAGCGCGGCCCACACGAACCGCATCCGGCCACGCAGCCCTTGGAACAGGAACCCTCGGAAGTAGACCTCCTCGCAGAGCGGAGCGAGGCACACCGCCATCACGGCGTTGATCACGAGCCAGGGCCCTGCCAGGTCCTGGAGCGGGGTCGTGCTCGTCGGCTCATGACCGGTGATCGCGCGGACGACCTCCGCCGTGATCGCGATCACGACCGTTCCCGCGAGCACGGCGCCGAGCCCCGCGCCGACGCCGGCGAAGACGTCGCGCGCGTGCCAACCGCCGGGGCGCAGGCCGAGCGGGGCGAGGGAGCCCCGGGTGCGGCTGACGGAGATGACGATCGGCACGAGCAGGCTGAGCTGTTGCGCGGCCGTCACCAGGACGGCTCCACCGTCCGAGTCCCACCCCAGGAAACCGAAGACGAGGTAGTTCGCGAACAGCACCAAGCCGAACGGCACCAGCGCGAGCGGGAGGTACTCGTGGAGGCTCCAGGAAGCGAGCGGCCATCGGTCCTCACCGTCCGGACGAGGCGGGACCGGCGCGGTCACCGGCCGCATCGCCGGGGAGGCGAGCGGCTCGACGCTCATCAACCCATCTCGACGCGACGTTTCAGGCGCTCGAGCGCGTTCTCGATCACCCGACGGGCTCCCTCCGTCCGGATGAACCCCGGAACGAGGGGTCCGAGCTCGACGGCCAAGCGGTAGGTGACCTTCGTGGTGTCCGGATCGATCTCATCGAGCAGATACTCGCCGCGCACGTCGCGAACGGCTCCGTGGGCGTCGGTCGAATCCCACGAGATTGCCGTGTCCCCGGGCGCGTACCGGTAGCGCAGGGTGTAGGACGCCTTCCCGAGGACCGGGACGTCGACCTCGAATGCGACCTCGGTCGGCCGGCCGCCTTCGCCCCGTTCACGGACGTCCGCCGACCGGACGTCTGCCCATTCCGGGTACGCCTCATAGTCCTCGATCACCTCGACGACGTCGTCGATCGGCGCCTCGATCAGGATCGCTCCTTCGGCATGTTCCATCGGAGCAATGCTACCGGTGGGTCGCGGTCACGACGCCGAACACCAGCAGGCCCACGCCGACGAACACCACGCCGACGAGCGCCCACATCAGGACCTTCGTCTCCACGAGCAGCTCGCCTCCCTTCGCCAACCGGTGCGCCTCGAACGCGGACATCGCGTAGACGCCGACCCCGGCGACGAGGAACAGCGCGAACGCCGCGACGAGCGCTCCGGATCCTGAGGCCGCGATCGCGAGCATGACCCCGAGCCCGAAGGTGACCACGAACAGCACGCCGCGCGCGAGCCCGTCGAGCCCTCGGCCGAGCGCTCGGTGTCCGAGCCCAGGGAAGATCAACGAACGGATCGCCGCGTCGCGCGGGTCGACCCGGCCCCGTTCCTCAGGAGCCCGCATCACCTGGGCGAACGGCGTGCCGCACGTCGCACAGGAATCGAGCTGGATCGGGTTCCTCCCCCCACACACCGGGCACGGCCAGAACGCCTGCGGACGCTCCGCCGGCTCGGTGACGGTCGCGACCCCGGCCGGCACCCGCGGCTCCTCCGGTTGCACGACGGGAGGAGGCTCGGGAGCTCGACCGAGGGGCGCGAAGCATTGGCCGCACCATGCTGCATCCTCGGAAACCAATGCGCCGCAGTGGGGACACCGCACGTCATCATCGGGCACGGCCGAAGGGTACCCCTCGGACGAGACCCGATGAACGACCCTCAGCCGACCGCAGAGCCCAGCCATCCGGCGAGGCGGCGGGCGATCAGGGGCCAGGTGTGTGAGCGGAGGACGCGCGCGCGTCCCGCCTCGCCCATCTTCCGCGCGAGGCCCGGGTCGGCGAGCAAGGTGGCGACCGCGTCGGCGACCGTGTCCACGCGCCGCCCGTCGACGCACAGCCCGGTCTCGCCGTGGATGAGGCTCTCCGGGGCGCCGCCGGAGTCGCCGACGACGACCGGACGGCCGCACGCGGCCGCCTCGATGAAGACGTTGCCCCACCCTTCGACCTCGAGCCCGGCCGCACGTGTCCGGCAGGGCATCGCGAACACGTCCCCGACCGCGTAGTACCCGGGGAGGTCGTCCTCGCTCACCTCACCGGCGAACAGGACCGAACCGGACGGCGCCGCGCTCGCCAGGGCGCGGAGCTTCCTTTCGTAGGGGCCTCCCCCGACGACCAGCAGCATGGCGTCGGGAACGCGGGCTCGGATGGCTCCCATCGCACGGATCAACACGTCTTGTCCCTTGCGCGGGACGAGCCTGCTGACGCACACGACGAGCGGTCGATCCCCGACGCCCAGGGAGCGTCGGATCCCGTCGGTCTCGAGGTCGGGCCGGAATCGCTCGACATCCGCGCCCGGGTACAGCACCGAGACGGGAACATCGGCGGGCACCGCGGTCCTCACGGTGCGCGCGACGAAGGCCGAACACATCACCGCGACGCGGGATGCGCGCGAGGTCGCGCGCCGGATCGCCGCGTGCGTCCCCGGGGCGATCGAGAGCCAGTACTCGAAGCCGTGCGCCGCGGCGACGTAGGGATAGCCGTCCGCGGCAAGCGTCGGCCCGAGGAGGGCCAGCGGATAGGTCGCGCCGAACAGGACGACATCGGCGCCCAGCTCGCGCGCGACCGAACGCACCCTTCGGCCGACCTTCCGCGTCGGCCACAGCGACGCTTCCGGCTGACGGAAGACGGGGAACGGAGCCTGCGCGTCGTATCCCGAGGGATCGCCGGTACTCGGACAGAACACGCCGACCCGGTCCGGCGGCAAGGCTCGCACGAGCGCCTCGAGCGTTCGCTGGATGCCTCCCACGCGGGGCGGGAAGTCGTTCGTGACGAGCAGGGTGGTCGGAACGTCCACGGTGCCGATAATCGCAGAGGGAGCCCGATGAGCCCGGGCGGCCGGGGGATGTGGACGAGCATGGATGAGGGGTCGCGTACCCAGGTGTCGGCGCTGGAGGAAGAGCGTGCCTTCCTCGATCGTTCCCCCTGGCGCAAGGTCCGGGTCACGGGCGCGGATGCCGTCACGTGGCTCGGTGATCTGCTCACCGCCGACATCGCCGCGCTCGAGCCGGGCCGGGGATGCCGCTCGCTCCTGCTCACCCCGACCGGCCGGATCCGCGCCGACATCCAGGTCGCGCGTCGCGAGGACGATCTGGTCCTGCTCCAGGCGCCGGAGCAACCCGAGCACATCGGACTGGCCCTGAGTACCTACATCTTGTCCTCCGATGTCTCGCTCGAAGACCGAACCAACGACCTCGCGTTGTTCACCGTTCCGGGTCGAGCCGCATCCCTCGTGGGCATCCGCGGCGCGACCGAACCTTCGAGCGTGGGGCCCGGCATCGACGTGCTCGTCGATGCCGGGAAGCCGGCATGGCGGTTCGTCGAAGCGTGTATCGCCGCCGGCCTCG
>VAYF01000037.1 GCA_005883885.1 Actinomycetota bacterium
CCCCGTCCGGTTCCACCTCACCCACCGCGGAGGCGACGTGACCAGACGCTTCGTGGCGATCGTGCTCGTCCTCGCGGCCTGGATCGGCGGGACCGTTGCCGGTTCGCTCGGACAGGTCCCGGCCGCCGCTTCGAACCCCGGCATCCTGATCGGGAAGGCACACGCTGACTACACCCCGTCGCTCACCGGTTCCAAGCCGATCGTGATCCTCGCCGTGGGCAGCGGCGCCCGGCCGGGGGAGGACCTGCTGCATTCACTCTCGGATTCGCTGCACCTGATCTTCTTGAACCCCGATCAGCACCGCGCGACCATGGTGGGCATCCCGCGGGATTCGTGGGTGGACATCCCCGGCCATGGCAGCAACAAGATCAACAGCGCGCTGGCCACCGGCGGCCCGGATCTGATGGTCCAGACGATCGAGTCGAGGTTCGGCGTGCATATCGACTATTGGGCGATCACGACCTTCTGGGGCTTCAAGGCCATGATCGACAAGATCGGCGGGCTTGCCGTGAACGTCCCCTTCCGGATGCTCGACTCCTACTCGGGCGTTGATCTCCATGCCGGCGCCCAGCGGCTGAACGGAGACCAAGCCCTGGCGATGGCTCGAGACCGCCACAGCTTGCTGGCAGGCGACTTCGGCAGGCAGGAGGACGGCGGTCGGCTGATCCTGGCGGCGCTCGCCCAGTTCCAGAAGGAGTACCAAAAGGACCCCGGCGCGCTTCTCACATGGATCGGGGCGGGCCTGTCGAACATGAACACGACCCTGACCGTGGACCAAGTGTTGCAGCTCGCGTACACCGTGACGGCGCAGCCGGTCAAGAACGTTCAGAACATCGTTCTCCCTGGCTCTTCGGCGTCGATCGGGGGCCTCTCGGCCGTCGCGCTCAACAGCGCCGCGGTCTCGGCGATCTTCCGGGACGTCATCCCCGACGGCATCGTCTCCAGGAAGAACGCGCCGCCGAGTCCCACCGCGAACCAGCCGCGGTAGTCCGGCTCAGAGCTTCGTCACGACGTACCCGACGTAGCCGGCGTAGAACACGCCCTGCAGCAGCAAGAGGGGTGCGGACAGACGGCCCCGGATCCGAAGCGTCAGGTACAGGACCGACCCCGCGAGCAGCGCCACGCACGCCGCGACCAGCGCCTCGTGGGCGAGCTCCCAGGGCGTGAGCAGGAGCCCAACGGTCACCGGGAACGACGACTGGAACACCATGGCGCCGGTCATGTTGCCCATCGCCAGGGTGTCCTTGTTCCGGCGTACCCACAGGACGCTGTTGAACTTCTCGGGGAGCTCCGTCGCGAGTGGGGCCACCAGGAGCGAGAACGCGAGCGGCGGCAGACCCGCCGCCTTCCCGAGGTTGCCCACCGCGTCGACGAAGAGCTTGGCTCCGCCCACCATGAGGATCAACCCGATGGCGACCTGGACGAAGGGCGCGGCCGTCGAGCGCTCGACGGTCCACGCCGGGAGCCTTCGCACCCCTACTCGAAGCACCTCCCACAGGCGGAGGGGCCGGATGTCGCTCCCGCCCCCTCCGTTCTCGGTTTGCGGCGACTGGAAGTGCCGTCGCACGTAATACGCGTACCCCACGACAAGCACGATCGCGAGGCACACGTCGATCGTTCGAACATGGAGCAGCCCGGCGACCATCGCCAGGGCGTACATCACCAGGAAGTAGCCCAGATCCTGTTGGATCACGCGCCGGTCGATGTTCAGATCGAGGCTCCGACGCCCGCCGCGACCGGAGGACAGGACCGCGACCCCGATCACGACCATCGCGAGCGTCGTCAGCATGAACGGCGCGCCCAGGATCGCGCCGATCCCGATCTCGTCGCCGGCCTCGTGCCCCGACACGATCGCGACGATCGGCAGCAGCGTCTCGGGCAGGGCGGTTCCGATCGCGGCGAGGACCGAGCCGACGGCGCCCTCCGACAGGCCGAACCCCTCGCCGACCCACTCGATGCCGTTCGTGAAGAGCTCCGCCGCAACGAGGATGATCAGGAGCGAAGAGACCAGGAAGACCCAATCCATGTGGCGGGCCATGGTCGCAGGGGTGCCAGGGTCTCGCAACCGATGGGACGTCCCCCACGCCCGTAGCCTGGGCCGGTGGACCCGCAGGCGTTCCTCGACCATCTGACCGCCGATCCCGAGACCGACGGGTCGCTCGTGCACGTGCAGGACCTCCCCGCACGGCCGCCCCTCGTGCAGCCGTTCCCCGCGGACCTTCCCGACGTGCTCGTCGCACGGCTCGGGTTGCTCGGGGTCGAGGGGCTCTATCCGCACCAGGCCGAGGGGTTGGAGGCGCTCGCGGCCGGCCGCGACGTGATGCTCGCGACCGGGACGGCCAGCGGGAAGTCGCTCGTCTACCAGATGGCATCCGCACGGGCCGCGCTCACGATCCCCAAGGCCACCGCGCTGTTCCTGTTCCCGACGAAGGCGCTCGCGCGCGACCAGCTCCGGTCCGTCCGGTCGCTCAAGCTCCCGCAGCTCAAGGCCGCCGTGTACGACGGGGACACGCCGCGGGCGGAACGCCCGCTGATCCGGTCGAGCGCGAACCTTCTGCTGACCACCCCCGACATGCTCCACGCGTCGATGCTCCCCGATCACGCCCGGTGGGCCGACTTCTTCTTCCGTCTGTCGCTCGTGGTGATCGACGAGGCGCACGTGCTGCGGGGGGTGTTCGGCTCCCAGGTCGCGATGGTTCTGCGCCGGCTCCGGCGGCTGATCGCGGCGCACGGCGGCGACCCGCGGTGGTGCCTCGCCACCGCCACCGTCGGGAACCCGGCGGAGCTCGCCGCTCGCCTCACCGGCCTGGATGTCGAGGTCATCGAGCGCGACGCGTCGCCGCGGGGCCGGAAGCTCTTCGCGCTCTGGAACCCACCGGTGATCGACGAGGAGACCGGGGCGCGGCGGAGCGCGCTCAGCGAAGCGTCGTGGGTGATGGCCGGGCTCGTCGACCGCGGCGCGCGCACGATCGGGTTCACGCGGAGCCGGCGGGCCGCCGAGCTGCTCGCCGAGTTCACCCGTCGAGGACTCTCCGACACCCAGATGCGCACGCGGGTCAAGAGCTACCGGGCCGGCTACCTCGCCGAGGACCGCCGCGCGATCGAGCGGGAGCTCGCGAACGGCGAGCTGCTCGCCGTGGCATCCACGAACGCGCTCGAGCTCGGGATCGTCATCGGCTCGCTCGACGCCGCCGTGCTGACGGGCTACCCCGGCACCCGAGCGTCGATGTGGCAGCAGGCGGGCCGGGCGGGGCGTCGCGAGGCCGAGTCGCTCGCCATCCTCGTGGCGCAGGACGACCCGCTCGACCAGTACCTCGCGCAGCATCATGAGGAGTTGTTAGAGCGACCGGCCGAGGACGCGGTGATCGACCCCACCAACCCGTACGTGATGGGGCCGCATCTGCGCTGCGCGGCACGCGAGCTGCCGATGACGCAGGACGACCTCGGCGCGTTCTTCGGTCCCGAGGCCGTGCCGTTGGTCGAGGAGCTGATCGCCGACGGTGCGCTCGCCCGACGGCAGGCCGGGACGGTGCACGACATCGGACGCACCTCACCGCACCGCGAAGTGGACATCCGCGCCGGGTCCGGCCACGTCTACCGGATCGTGCTCCACGGGACCGGCGAGCTCCTCGGGACCTCCGACGAGCATCGGGCGTTCGGGACGCTGCATCCCGGAGCCGTCTACCTGCATCAGGGCGAACAGTTCCTGGTGCAGGAGCTGAACCTCACGGACAGGGTCGCCGTCGTGGCGGAAGCCGATCCCGACTTCTACACGCAGGCGCGCGACGTCACGGACATCCAGATCCTGGATGTCCGTGAACGTCGACCGCTCGGCGCCGCCGAGGTGTGCTTCGGCGACGTGCAGGTGACCAACCAGGTCGTCGGCTACGTCCGCAAGCTCGTCTCGACGAACGAGATCGTCGGGGACCACCCGCTCGCGCTGCCGCCCGTCACCCTCGACACCCGCGCGACCTGGTGGACGCTCCCCGGCCGCATCTTCAACGCGGCAGCGGTCGGCCCGCGCCAGCTCCCCGGCGCGATCCACGCCGCCGAGCACTGCGCGATCGGGCTCCTGCCGTTGGTCGCGACGTGCGACCGCTGGGACGTCGGCGGCGTCTCGACGCCGGTGCACGAGGACACCGGGCTCACCACGATCTTCGTCTATGACGGGTACGAGGGGGGAGCGGGCGTCACCGAACGCGGCTTCCGGAACGTCGAACGGTGGTTGCACGCCACGCTCGAGCGGCTCCGCGAGTGCCCCTGCCGCGACGGTTGTCCGTCCTGCGTGCAATCGCCGAAGTGCGGCAACGGCAACGAGCCGCTGGACAAGGCGGCCGCTGCGGCGTTGCTCGGGGTCGTGCTGCGCTGAGGCCTCGCTCCGCGAGCCCGACTAGTCTGCGGCCGTGCGTCTCACGCCCACCGAGGAAGACCGGCTCCGGATCTTCTCGGCAGCGGAGCTCGCCCGTCGGACGCTCGCCCGAGGGTTGCAGCTGAACGCCCCCGAGGCGATCGCGCTCGCCTGCGACGAGATGCACGGCGCGGCGCGCGGGGGTGCTTCGTACGAAGGCGTTCTCCAAGCGGGGCGCGTCGCCGTCGCGCCGGACCAGGTACTCGACGGCGTGGCCGACATCGCACAGGAGATCCGCTTGGAGGTCCTGCTCGACGAAGGGTCCCGTCTCGTCGTGGTCCGCGCGCCTTTCGGCCCGGGATCCGACGATGGACCCGGCGCCACGCGATCCGGGGAGGGCGACGTCCCACTCGCTCCGGAGCGATCGCGCATCAGGCTCACCGTCACCAACACCTCGGAACGCCCGATCCGCGTCTCCTCGCACTTCCCGTTCGACGAGGCGAACACGAAGCTTGCGTTCGACCGCGATGCCGCGCGCGGGTTCCGGCTGGACCTGCCCGCCGGGGATTCGTTGCGATGGGCGCCGGGCGAGACCCGCGACGTCGACCTCGTGAAGTTCGGGGGCTCGGCGGGTGCCTGATCGCATCTCAAGGAAGGAGCACGCGCTCCGACACGGGCCCACGATCGGCGACCGGGTGCGACTGGGCGATACCGATCTCTGGATCCGGATCGAAGAGGACCTGACCGAGCCCGCCGATCAAGTCTTGTGGGGCTACGCGAAGAACCTGCGCTCGCGGATGGGCCAGCACGACCGCGCGACGTCCGAGAGCGAGCTCGACGCCGTGATCGGTGGCGCGATCGTCGTCGATCCGCTGGTCGGGATCGTCAAGGCCGACATCGGCATCAAGGACGGCCGCGTCGTGGGTATCGGGAGGGCCGGCAACCCGGACATCATGGACGGCGTCGACCTGACGATCGGCCCCGGGACCTGGCCGATCCCCTGCCACGGACTGCTCGTCACGCCCGGCGCGGTCGACTCGCACGTCCATCTGCTGAGTCCCCGACTCGTTCCCGTCGCCCTGTCGGCCGGCGTCACCACGCTCGTGACGGCCGGGTTCGAGGAACCCGCGTGGCGGATGATCCGTACCTTCGAGGCGTTCGAGCGCCTGCCGATGAACCTCGGTTTGCAGGCCTCGGCCCGAACGGAGGTCTCGGGATCCGCGGAGCGCGCGATCGAGGCGGGGGCGATCGGCCTTAAGGTCCACGAGGACTGGGGCGCCTCAGCACGGATCGTCGACGCGACCCTCACGACGGCCGAGGCCTTCGACGTCGCCGTCTGTTTGCACACCGACGGCCTCAACGAATCCGGCGAGCTGGAGGAGACGGTCGCCGCGATCGCGGGTCGGTCGGTCCACGCCTATCACGTCGAGGGCGCCGGTGGTGGACACATCCCGGATCTGCTCGCGATCGTCCGCGAGCCGAACGTGATCTGCTCGTCGACGACGCCGAGCCTTCCGTACGGTCGCGCGGCTGCCGCCGAGCACGTCGATATGATCCTGATCGTCCACGAAGGGAACCCTTCGCTCCCAGAGGACGTGGCGGCCGCGCGCGAGCGGATCCACCCCAAAACGATGGCCGCGGAGGGGCCGCTGCACGAGCTCGGCGCGATCTCCATCGTGAACAGCGACTCGCAGGGCATGGGGCGGATCGGCGAGACGGTCCGCCGGACGTGGCAGCTCGCGCACGCGATGAAGTCGTGGCGCGCGTCGGCGGCCGGGGAAGGATGGCCCGACGCGCTTCCCATCGAGGACGACGACAACCGACGGGTCCTCCGGTATCTGGCGAAGCACACCGTCGAGCCGGCGAGGACCCACGGCCTCCACGAAGAGGTCGGATCCCTCGCACCCGGTCACCTCGCCGACCTTGTCCTGTGGGAGCCGTCGTCCTTCGGCGCGAAGCCGCTCGCGGTGATGAAGGGCGGGGCCATCGCCTGGGGCCCGATCGGCGAGGGCAACGCATCCGTGCACGCTGCGGAGCCGACCAGGTTCGGTCCCGACTGGGGGGGCACGGGCGAGGCCCCGCCGGGCCTCGCGGCCACCTTCGTCTCGAAGGCCGCCGCTGAGGCCGGCATCGCACACACCCTCCGGACCCGCCGGCGGGTGGTCGCCGTCCGGGGGACGCGAGGGCTCCGGAGGACCGATCTGGTCGCCAACACCGCGGTCCCGCCGATCGAGGTGTCGCGGACCGACGGGGCCGTGACGCTCGACGGCCGGGAGCTCGCCGCCGATCCCGTCTCGAACGTCCCGCTCGGTCGGCGCTACTTCCTGTGACCGGGACCCATCCCTTGCGCCGTGAGGGCGTCTTCGGCCACACTCCCACCGGATATGTCCGCTGAGGGGGGGGCCGGCAGGGTTGGAGCCGGTAACGGCTCGGTGGAGCTGGTCGGCGTGACCAAGCGTTTCGGGACGGTGACCGCGGTCGATGCGATCGACATCCAGGTGCGTCCCGGCGAATTCCTCTCGCTCCTCGGCCCCCACATCGGCGCGACGTGAACACCGTGTTCCAGAACTATGCGCTGTTCCCGCATATGTCCGTCTCGGAGAACGTCGCGTACGGCCTCCGCCAGAAGAAGACGGACAAGGCCGAGATCGGGCGGCGGGTGGGCGAGGCGCTCGAGATGGTGAAGATGAGCAGGCTCGCCAACCGCAAACCGCGGGAGATGTCCGGCGGGCAGCAACAGCGGGTGGCGCTCGCCCGCGCGCTGGTGAACCGGCCGAGCCTCTTGCTCCTCGACGAGCCCCTCGGCGCGCTCGACCGCAAGCTTCGCGAGGAGATGCAGATCGAGCTGAAGCTGCTGCAGTCCCAGGTCGGCATCACGTTCATCTTCGTCACGCACGACCAAGACGAGGCCCTGTCGATGAGCGATCGGATCGCGGTGATGCTGGACGGGCGGGTCGAGCAACTCGCCGACCCGGACACGGTCTACGATCACCCGCGGTCTGCGTTCGTCGCGGGGTTCATCGGGAAACAGAACTTCTTCGAGGGCACGTCGCGCGACCGGGGCTCCGTCGTCGAGGGGGATGGATGGACCTTCCGTTCGTCGCTCGAGCCGATCGGCGCCGTGGACGGGCACGCCGCACTCGCCGCCGTCCGGCCAGAGGCTGTGCGGGTGTCCGGCCAACAGCCGTCGGATGGAAGGAACGCGATCTCGGGCGACCTGGCAAGCAGCTCGCACCTTGGCGACGTGATCCAGTTCGTCGTGCTCACACCCGGTCGCAAGGAGGTCATCGCCCGGCTCCCGCGCCCGGACGCTCCGCATCTGGACGTCGGTGGGCGAGTGTGGTGCTCGTGGGAGGCGGATCACACCCACGTGTTCGGGGCAGAGCAAGCCGAGATCGTGCTCGCCGATCCGGCGAGCGACGAAGCGGCCGCGATCGCAGGATGAGGCCCTACCGGGGCAACAGAAGGAGGAAGGTCGGATGAGCGAACCAGATGAGGGTCTGAAGATCCTGGCGTCGGTGGAAAGCGCCCAGCGGATCAGTCGGCGCGCGTTCATGGGCGGATCCGTCGTGGCGGCATTCTCGGGAAGCATCTTGCTGTCGGCATGCAGCACCAACAGCCCAGTCGGTGCCGCGAACTCGAGCGGCGCGTCTCCCACCCTGGAGGATCAGCTGGAATTCTTCCACTGGGCCCAGTACGACGACCCGAAGCTCTTCAAGAAGTTCACCAACGAACTGGGGCCCGTTACCCACATCGACACCTACACGTCGAACGAGAACGCGATCACGAAGCTGGTCGCTGCGCAGGGCAGCAGCGGGTACGACATCGTCGTCCCGACCGGCCCGTACATCCCGCAGATGGTCGCGAACAACCTGCTCCAGGAGCTCGACCTGTCGAAGATCCCGAACTTCAAGAACCTCGAAACGGTATTCACGAACCAGCCGTGGGACCCCGGCAACGCGCATTCGGTGTGCAAGGACTGGGGAACGGTCGGGTGGATCGTCGACAAGAGCCAGATCTCCACACCGATCAACACCTGGAAGGACTTCATCAACGTCGCGATGACCGAGGCGAGCGGGAACGTCTCCCTGCTCGACGCGCAGAACGAGGTCATGGGCGTCTACTTCTGGGCGAACGGGATCGACTGGACGACGACGAACCCGGCTGACCTCGACGCGTACGAGGCGTGGACCCTCCAGATGGCGCCGCACGTCAAGGCGTTCGAGTCGTACCCCGGCTACCAATTCGCCCAATTGGGATACGGCTTGTCGCACGTGTGGAACGGTGACGCCCGGCAGGGGTTCAACTCGTTCAAGGATCCGAGCCGCTATGCCTGGGGCATCGGCTCACCCAACACCGAGCTCTGGATGGACAACTGGACCATCGTGCAGGGCGCCCCGCACCCGGAAGCGGCGTACGCGTTCATCAACTTCATCCTCGATCCGAAGAACTCGCTGCAGGACATGGAGTTCCACGGCTACAACACCGGGATCACGGGGCTGAAGGAGGCCGCCGCGGCAGCGGGGGTTCCCTACCTCGACATGGTGTTCTTCGATCCGGCTCAGCTCGCCACGATGCATGCGCAGGAGATCAACTCGGCGTTCGACCGCGAAGTGCAGATCTTCCTGAACATGAAGAACGCCGCGGGCGCATAGGTGCGAGGGTGGTCCAGCGGGTAGCGGCGTCCGAACGCGGGGCCCGGAGGATCCGGGCACCGCGGTTCGTCATGGCGCTCCCCGCGTGGGTCTGGTTCCTGTGCTTCTTCACGCTGCCGGTGTTGTGGATCGTCTACTACTCGTTCGGCTACAAACCGGACATCTACCACCCCATCGCGACCGACAAGCTCTCGCTGGGGTCGTACCACGAAGCGTTCTCGCGGGCGTTCGTACACGTCTTCTCGCAGACGCTGCAGATCTCGATCATCGGTACGTCCCTGTGCTTGCTGATCGCGTTCCCGTTCGCCTATTGGCTCGCGACACGCGTGTCGCCTCGATGGCGAGGGGTATTGCTCGGACTGGTGGTGGTGCCGTTCTTCGTGAACTTCCTGATCCGCACGGTCGGCTGGCTCATCCTCTTGTCGCCGGCGGGCCCCGTCTCGAGCCTCTTGCAGCGATGGGGACTCCGCAGCGAGCCGCTGCACCTGTTGCAAACGCGGGGAGCCGTCCAACTCGGCGTCGTCTACAACTACCTGGCGCTCATGATCCTGCCGCTCTTCGTGACGCTCGACCGGCTGGATCCTGCGATGCGCGAGGCATCGAAGGACCTCGGGGCCGACCGTGTGAAGACCTTCCGTCAGATCACCCTCCCGCTGGCGGCTCCCGGCATCGTCGCCGGGTTGCTCCTGGTCTTCATCCCCCTGACCGGCGACTACATCACCGCCTTGGTCCTGGGGGGTGCGAAAGGGAACATGGCCGGCGTCGTGGTCGCGAGTCAGTTCACGATCGCGCAGGACTGGGCGCTCGGAGCGGCGCAGGCGGTGATCCTGATCGCCATGATCATGGGGACGGTCGCCGTCTTCGGCTTGTTCGCACTCGCGATCCGCACCATCGTCCGAGCGAGCCGCAGGATCACGCTCCCGCCGGTCGCGGAGGAGGCCTTGTGAGCGCCGTCGAAGCCGGCAGGAAGGGACGTCGCAGGGACCTTGCCGACGTCGGGCTCCGTTCATGGGCG
>VAYF01000038.1 GCA_005883885.1 Actinomycetota bacterium
GACGGTGCTCCGTCCTTCGCCGTCCCGAGGATCGCTCGGGCGGATCTCGGCGACGTTCGGCTTCCTCCAGAGCTCCTGGTGGCAGTTCCTGCTCGCGGGGGCGGTGGCCGGGTTCATCTCGCTCCTCCTGGCTCGATGGCTGGCGCGCGGGATGACCCAACCGTTGCGGGACATGGCGGCGGCCGCTCGCCGGATGGAGGTGGGGGATTACAGCGTGCGGGTGCAGGCGCGGAGCCGAGACGAGGTCGGTCAGCTCGCCGCCGCCTTCAACCGGATGACCGCCGAGCTCGAGGACCTCGAACGCAGCCGCCGGGATCTGGTCGCCAACGTCTCCCACGAGCTGAAGACGCCGATCACCGCGATCCGCGCCCACCTCGAGAACCTGGCGGACGGCGTCGAGGTCGCGGACCCCCGGACGCTCCAGCTGATGCTGACGCAAACCGAGCGGCTCGGGAGGCTCGTCGACCAGTTGCTCGATCTGTCCCGGCTGGAGTCGGGTGAGGTGCCGTTCCAGGTCGAGGTCGTGCCGCTCGCGCCGCTCGTCTCGCGGGTGATCTCCGAGATCTCGATGGGTCGTTCGATCTCGGACGTCCGGATCGACGACGACGTGCCACCTCACCTCGCCGCCGAGGCCGATGCCGAGCGGATCCACCAGGTGCTGTTCAACCTCGTGGACAACGCGGTGCGGTTCACGCCGCCCGGCGGTGAGATCCGGGTGACGGCTCGTCCCGACGGGGGACGCGTCCACGTGAGCGTGACCGACACGGGCGTCGGGATCTCACCGGAGCATCTCCCTCGTGTCTTCGAACGCTTCTATCGCGTCGATCCCGCCCGGTCCCGGGACGACGGAGGGACCGGCATCGGTCTCGCCATCGCACGATCCATCGTGGAAGCCCACGGCGGTCGGATCGTGGCCAAGAGCGACCCGGGCCACGGCAGTGCGTTCACGTTCGACCTGCCGGCGGTGGAAGCCGCCGTTGCGGCCAATGACAGGAGGGTCAGGTGAAGTCCGCGACCTCGAGCGTCATCGTGTCTACGCCCAACCGGTACGACTACCTCGACCTGACGGACGATCTTCGGCGGGCGATCAAGGATTCGGGTGTCACCGACGGCGCCGTGGTGGCCTTCTGTGCCCACACGACCTGCGCCCTCTTGATCAACGAATGGGAGGACGGAGCACTGGAAGATTTCCGCCGCCACGTCACGCAGATGGTTCCCCATGACGGCGTCTACTACGCGCACGACGACTTCGAGGTACGGACCCAGAACATGCACCAGGACGAACGCAAGAACGGCCACGCGCACGTCAAGGCGATGCTCCTTTCTGCGACGTCGCACGCGATCCCCGTGGTTGCCGGGGAGCCGGGCTTCGGGCGCTGGCAGCGGTTGATCTTCTTCGAGATGGACGAGCCGAAGGACCGGACCGTCACGTTCCACGTGTTCGGATCATGACGCTGACTGAGACACTGACGGTCGGCATGGTCGAGCGCAGGAAGTCCCGGCAGATCCAGCTGGGACGCGTTGCGATCGGTGGCGATGCGCCGGTCAGCGTCCAGTCGATGACGACGACGAAGACCGCCGACATCGACGCGACGCTGCAACAGATCGCTTCGCTCGTCGCGGCCGGCGTCGACATCGTTCGCGTCGCTGTTCCGCACTGGGAAGACGCCGAGGCCCTCGTCGCGATCGCGGCGAAGTCGACCGTCCCGGTCGTCGCCGACATCCACTTCCAATGGAAGTACGCGATCGCGGCGCTGGAGGCCGGGGTCCAGGGCCTGCGTATCAACCCGGGCAACATCAAGTACCAGGACAAGGTTCGCTTGATCGCGCGGGAGGCCAAGGCACGCGGCGTCCCCATCCGGATCGGCGTGAACGCGGGATCGCTCCAGAAGGATCTCCTGGCGACGTACGGGAGCCCGACGCCCGAGGCGCTCGTTGCGTCGGCATTGCAGGAAGTCCACATCCTCGAGGACGAGGGGTTCGGCAACATCAAGATCAGCGTGAAGCACTCGAGTCCGAAGGTGATGATCGAGGCCTACCGCATGCTGGCCGAGGCATGCGACTACCCGCTCCATCTCGGTGTGACGGAGGCCGGTCCCATGCCGATGGGCGGGGTCAAGAGCGCGGTGGGCATCGGGACCCTGCTGGCGGACGGGATCGGGGACACGATCAGGGTGTCGCTCACCGACGACCCCGTCGAAGAGGTCAAGGTCGGCAATGCGATCCTCCAGTCCCTCGGCCTTCGGAAACGCGGGCTCGACCTGGTGGCGTGCCCTTCGTGCGGCCGAGCGGAGATCGACGTGCTCGCCTTGACGAAGCGGGTCGAGGCGGCCATCGAGAAGGAGAAGTTCGGCGTGCCGATGCGGGTCGCCGTGATGGGGTGCGTCGTGAACGGGCCCGGCGAGGCACGCGAGGCCGATGTCGGCATCGCGAGCGGCAACGGGCTCGGCTTCATCATCCGGCAGGGCGAGGTCGTCGCGAAGGTCGGCGAGGACTCGCTCGTGGACGCGCTCCTGGTCGAAGCGAGGAAGGTGGCGGCCGAGAAGGCCGCCGCTGGCACCGAGGCCTGATCCGTTTCAGACGAGCGCGGGCGTAACGCCCCGGTCCGTCCGCGAACGCGCCCCCGCCGCCGCGAACCAGCTGATCACGACACCGACCGCTGCGGCGTTCCGCGCAAGGACCAGGACCTTCATCCACCCGCCCGGCACCGCGGCCGGATCCGGCCACGCGAGCGCGAGGAACCCGGTCAGGACCACCGCGAGCGCTGCGATCGTGGCCGTGCGTCCGTCACCGTGATCACCTTCGAACGCGAGCGCGGTCCACGGCAGGAACCATGCGGCGTACTGCAGAGAGAACTGCGGCGAGAAGACGACGAGCGCGACGACGGCCGCGAGGGCCGCGCCGCCGGCCGGATCGCGATCCGGCGCCCCGGCGCGGCGCCAGATGGCGACCTCGCACCCGAGCAGCCCCAGGAACAGCAAGCCCTTCATCCACGTCGCGGCGAGCCCGATCCGGAGCGCTTCGGCTTCGGGTACCGGGATGCCGCGACCGGCGATCCAGAGCACAGAGCCGACGACGCTCTGGACGTGCCAGCCGCGGACCCCGGCCGACGTCAGCACCTGGAACGGACCCTTCGGACCGCCCGTCAGGTACCACCACGCTCCGAGCACGGCCACGACGACCGCGAGCCCGGCAACGGCGGGGCGCCACGCGCGCCGCAACAGGAAGACGGGCGCGAGCGCCAACGGCCAGAGCTTCGTCATCACGGCGAGGCCAAGGGCGGCTCCGCCGAGGGCCTCGCCCCGATGTCGTGCCCAGGCGAGCGCCCACGTGGCAAGGGCCACCGAGACCAGATCGAACCGGAGATAGATGAAGGACAGGAGCGGAAGCCCGAGCAGCAGGTAGACGGTGGCGGGGCGTCGTCCCCATCCCCACGCGAGCGCGGCAGCGGTGGCGAGGTCCGCGAGGAAAGCCAGGATGGCGATCCGGACGGCGGTCGCGGTCGCCCCGTCGTTCCCGATCGTGCGATCGGTCGCCGTCTCCAACGGCATCGTGGCGACGGGGAAGTTCCGGTAGGGGGTCGCGGGCGACGTCGCGATCCGCTCGGCGTGAAGCACCTGGACGTCGGTCACGGGACGCCGTCCGGCACCGAGGATCACGAGTGCGAGGACCGCGATGCGGACGACCACCAGCAGGGCCGGCAATGCGGTTCGGCCCGGAGCGATGCCGCGCGCGTGGGGAGGACCGTCGGCCATGGGCCTCAACCGTAGCGGCCGCCCGAGCCGATGACGAGAAGGATGCGAAGCACTGGAGCGGTGTGGATCGGGATCGCGAGCGTCCTCGCGTCGCTTCTGGTGGCTCCCGGCCCGGCGGCCGCCCGATCCGTTCCCGGAACGACGTGCGCGGTCTCCCCCCCCCAACAACGTGTGGCACATGGACGTGTCCGCCCTTCCGGTGAGTCCGAGGTCCTCGATGTGGAAGCGCGCGACCCTTGCGGGATCGACGTTCTTGCATCCCGACTTCGGACCGCCCTCGTACGGCATCCCGTACGCCGTGGTCGGCGCGGGACACGCGAAGGTGTCGGTGCACTTCACGTATGCGAGCGAGAGCGATCCGGGCCCCTACCCGTTCGGCCCGGACATCCCGATCGAGAGCGGTTCGGACCGGCATGCGCTCGTCATCGACCGGAGCGACTGCAGGTTGTACGAGCTGTTCGCGGCCAGGTGGAACGGCGGGATCCCCACGGCCGGGAGCGGCGCGATCTTCCCCCTCGGGGGTCCGAAGGCGAACCGGCTGCGGCCGGCCGGATGGACGAGCGCCGATGCCGCCGGGCTTCCGATCTTCGCGGGGTTATTGCGCTACGACGAGGTGAAGGCGGGCTTCGTGGATCATGCGATCCGGATGACCGTCGGATGCACCCACGACAGCTACCTCTGGCCGGCTCGACACGCCGCCGGGACGAGCGATCGTCGGTGTCCGCCGATGGGGGCGCGGTTCCGGCTCCGCGCTTCGTTCGCGATCGGTCGGTTCCGCCCGAGCGTGCGGGTGGTCCTCCGCGCGATGAAGCGGTACGGACTGGTCGTCGCGGACAACGGGAGCGATTGGTACTTCCAAGGTGCCGTCGACCCGCGCTGGACCTATCGCTTCGTGGATCAGCTGAAGCGGATCCCGGCGAGCGCGTTCGCCGCCGTCGACGAGCGTACGTGCCGGGTCGCGAGGGGATCGGCGGCCTTCGCGTACGGCCCCGGCTGCCCGGCTCCGCCCTCAGGGCCGTAGCCCGAGGAAGTTCTCCACGATCCGGGGCCCCTCGGGAGTGAGGATCGATTCCGGGTGGAACTGCACGCCGTAACGGGGCAACTCGCGGTGCTGGGCGCCCATGACCAGCCCGTCTTCCGTCCACGCGGTGAGCTCGAGCGCCGGAGGCAGCGATCGCTCGACGACCAGGGAGTGGTATCGACCAGCTTCGAAGGGCACCGGGACGCCCGCGAGGATGCCCTGCCCCTCGTGGAACACGAGTGACGCCTTGCCGTGAACAGGATCGGTGCGGTCCACGGTCCCACCTGATCCGATCCCGAGCGCCTGGTGGCCGAGGCACACGCCGAGGACCGGTGTCTCGGCAGGGAGCTCGGCGAGCAGCTCGGTGAAGATCCCGACGTCGCGAGGATGTCCCGGTCCCGGAGAGAGCACCACGGCCTCGGGGCGCATCGCGAGCAGCTCCGCCGTCGACCGCTCGTCGGAGCGCACGACGCGTGTCTCCCGGCCCAGGCTCTCGATCAACTGGACCAGGTTGAACGTGAAGCTGTCATAGTGGTCCACCACGAGGATCATGTCGGCGGACGGTATCATGCGGCCGTGATCGAACCGGGCCTGGGACGAGCCGACGAGCAGAGCACCGTGCTCTCGATCGTGGTGCCGGTCTGGGGGACGCGCCACGACCTGCCTCGTCTCCTTCCCGCATTGCGGCGCGCGCTCGAGGGCGTCGAGCCTCGCTCGGAGATCCTCGTCTGCGCGTCCGACACGTCGGTGCGCCCCATCGTGGAGGCGGCGTCCGCCGTGTTCGTCGAGTCGAAAGGGTCGGGCTACGGCGACATCCTCCAGACCGGCATCGAGGCGGCTCAGGGCGATCGGGTCATCACGATGGACGCGGACTTCGCCTACGCCGCGGACTTCGTGCCCATCATCTGGGCGCATCGCGACGACGCGGAGGTCGTGATCGGCTCGAGGTACGTTCGCGGCGCCGTCGCCGAGATGGGCTTCAGCCGTCGGACCGCGAGCCGGTTGCTCAATCGGGTGTATCGCTTCGGGCTCTCGGTACCGTTCCACGATCTCTCCAGTGGGTTCCGCCTCTACCGTCGCCGCGTGCTCCTCGACATCCAGCCGCTCGAAGCGCACGGGTTGGACATCCTCCCGGAGATCATCGTCAAAGCGCAGTGCCAGGGCTGGCGGGTGATCGAGGTTCCCTTCTGGTACCGGGGTGCGGAGCCTTGGAACCGGGTGCGGATGGTGCAGTTCGGGCTCGCGTACCTGGAGACGCTCGGGCGTCTGTTGAGCCTCCGGAACTCCGTCCGCGCGGCCGACTACGACAACCGTGCCTTCGATTCCTGGATCCCGCTGCAGCGGAGCTGGCAGCGGCGGAGGTTCGAGGTCGTGCATTCGTTCATGGGACCGCAGGCGAGCCGCTCGACCCTCGACATCGGTTGCGGCTCGAGCCGGATCGTGCAGACGTTGCCCGGCGTGGTGGGCATGGATCTGGGGATGCACAAGCTCCGTTGGCTCCGCGCTCCCGGTCGCCACCTGGTGCAGGGCTCGCTGACGCGCTTGCCGTTCGCCGACGGCGCGTTCGACACCGTCATCTGCTCGGAGGTGATCGAGCACATCCCCCGGGACCAGGTCCGACTGGAGGAGCTCGTGCGCGTGGTCGCACCGGGCGGTCTGTTGATCCTGGGAACGCCCGACTACAGCCGGAAGCGGTGGTTGTTCCTGGAGTGGCTCTACGGCAAGGTGTTCCCCAACGGCTACGTCAAGGAGCACATCAACCGCTATACGCGTGCGGGCCTCCAGCGGGACCTGGAATCGCTGGGTCTTTCGATCCAGAACCTTCGCTACGTCGGAGGGTCCGAGATGATCTTCTCGGCTCGCGTCCCCGCGGCGACCTCAGGTATCGCCCCCGCCGGCTGAACCGGCCGGTGCCACGGCGGGGATCAGCGCCGACGCCTTCGCCTTCGTCTCGCGGAGCTCGGTCTCCGGATCGGAGTCCGACACGACACCGGCACCCGTCTGGACCGTGGCGGACCCTCGCGTGACCACGACGGTCCTGATCGTGATGCAGAAGTCGAGGTCCCCGGCGAACGTCAGGTAGCCGACCGCGCCGGCATAGGCGCCGCGCGCGTCGGGCTCGTGCTCGGCGATCAGCTCCATCGCTCGGCGTTTCGGCGCACCGGTCACGGTCCCGGCGGGGAACGTGACCGCGAGCGCGTCGAAGGGCT
>VAYF01000039.1 GCA_005883885.1 Actinomycetota bacterium
TGCGGCAGGGGTCGTGATCGGCGACGCGCCCCTCGTCGAGTACCTCCCGCTCAAGCTCACGAAGGATTCGCGCGAAGGATCGAAGAAGATGGTCACGCAGTTCGACATGAACGGCGTTGCCCAGCTCGGGTTGCTCAAGATGGACTTCCTGGGTCTCCGCACGCTCTCGGTGATCGAGGAGACCCTGCGCCACCTCCGCTCGCGGGGTATCGAGCTGGACATCGACCACATCCCGCTGGATGACGCCGAGACCTACGCCATGCTTCGCCGCGGCGACACGACCGGCGTATTCCAGATGGAATCGCCCGGCATGCGGACGCTGATCAAACTCCTCGAGCCCGACCGGTTCGAAGACCTCATGGCGCTCGTCGCGCTCTACCGTCCGGGTCCGCTCAACACCGGGATGCATACGGAGTTCGCGGAGCGCAAGCACGGCCGGCGCAAGGTCGTGTATCCGCATCCCGCCCTGGAGCCGGTGCTCAAGGACACCTACGGCGTCATGGTCTACCAGGAGCAGATCATGCAGATCGCCGTTCGGATGGCGGGCTATTCCATGGGGCAGGCCGACACGCTTCGAAAGGTCATGGCCAAGAAGAAGCGCGAGCTGGTCGGCCAGGAGCGGGAGCGCTTCGTCGCGGGATGCGTCGAGCAGGGGATCTCCGAGCGGCTCGCCGCCGATCTGTTCGATCTGATCGAGCCGTTCGCCGACTACGGGTTCCCGGCCGCTCACGCCTGCGCCTACGGGTTCATCGCGTATCAGACGGCGTACCTGATCGCGCAGCACCCGGTCGAGTACATGGCGGCCATCCTCACGTCGGTCAAGGACGACAAGGATCGCAAGCCGTACTACCTGTACGCGTGTCGGAGCATGAAGATCGAGGTGCTCCCGCCCGACGTCAACGAGTCCGACATGGACTTCGCCCCCGCACCCGGCGATCGCCGAGCGATCCGCTACGGCCTGTCCGCGGTCCGCAACGTCGGGGAAGGCGTCGTGCAGGCGATCCTGGACGCTCGCCGATCGGGTGGATCCTTCGAGTCCTTCGCCGACCTGTGCCGGCGGGTCGACCCGGGGGCATTGACGAAGCGCGTCCTCGAGTCGCTCATCTTCGCGGGCTCGTTCGACTCGTTCGGGTACACGAGGGGCGGGATGGTGCAGCAGATCGGAGAGCAGGCGGCGTGGGAGAAGGTCGCGGCGCCGATCCTCGCCGAACGCAAGGCTCAGGCCGCCGGCCAGTTCTCGCTCTTCGGGGCGGGTACGGATGGCGCCGGACTCGGCGAGATCGACGAGGGGATCCTGGCCGGGGACGAGCTCGACAAGCGGCTCCTGCTCTCCAAAGAGAAGGAGATGCTCGGCCAGTTCGTGACCGACCATCCGCTGCTGGGGGTGGAGGACGAGCTCCGGGCGCAGACGAGTCATCCGATCGATGAGATGCCCAATCTCGGCGACGGGGATCTCGTCACCGTCGGGGGCATCATCGGGTCGCTGGCCCGCAAGTACACGAAGCGTGGTGAGCCGTACGCCCAGTTCCGGCTCGAGGGACTCGCCGGGGGCGTCGAGGTGATCGCGTTCCCCAGCGTGTACGAGGCCGTTCCGCAGCTGATCCAACCGGACACGATCGTCTTGGTCACCGGTCGGATCGACCTGCGCGGGCGCGAGCTGCAGATCCGGGCGACCGAGGTGAAGGAGCCGACGCTCGGTCCGGACGCTCCGAGACTCCGTGCCGAGTCGCTCGTCGTGGATCTGGCGGCGACCGCGTGCACACCGGCGGTCCTGGAGAAGCTCAAGGAACTCTTCGAAGCGCATCCGGGGGCGGCCCCCGTGCGGCTACGCTTCCTCTCCTCGGCCGGCGTGACCCCCCTTTCCGTCGGGTCGTACAACGTGGACGCTGCGGGATCGCTGATGGGGGAGCTGCACGATCTGCTGGGAGTCGGATCCAGCCGGCTCGAACGTTCCGGCTGACGAGACCCCGCGTATCGTTCGCACGTGACGTTCCTGATCCTGGCTGCGCTCGACGTCTGGCGCGGACGCCTTGCGGTCGCAACGGCGGACGGGCCGCGATCGATCGAGGCGTTCGACGGCGATCCCGTCGCGGCAGCGGGCGCCGCCGTGGTCGCCGGCGCGAGGGCGCTCCATCTGGTGGATCTGGATCTGGCGTACGAGGGGACCCGTGGACTCGACCTCACGGCGATCCGGGCCGTGGCTCCCGACGCGACCCTGCAGGTGAGCGGTGCGATAGGCGACGCGGCGATCGGCAGGGCCTACCTCGACGCCGGCGCCGACCGCTACGTCCTCGGATCGTCCGCATTGGCCGACGACCGGCGCACGCTCCTCGTGTTGCGCGATGGGGGTCCGGCCGTCGTGGTCGGGCTCGAGGTCGAAGACGGCCGGATCCGGGCGCGAGGCGCGGGCAGCGGGAACGGGGCCGACGGACTCGATCTGATGAGCACCGTCGGCTGGCTCCACGCGGCCGGCGCCCCCGCCTTCCTCGTGACCTCGGTCGATCGGGTGGGAGGGCTCCGCGGTCCGGACGTGGACCTCGTTCGGCGCGTCGCCCGCGCCGGCCGGCCGACCTATGGCGCAGGCGGGATCCGATCGCTCGAGGATCTGCGCGCCCTTCGGGACGCGGGTGCCGCCGGCGCGGTGGTCGGAACGGCGGTGCTCGAGGGCCGGATCGATCTCGCCCGGGCGTTCGCCTGGGCGGAGGCCTGATGCCGCGCCGGTAGACTTCCCCGCTCCATGGGGTTCCTCACCGATCTGGTCGGGACGATCCGCCGCGAGCTGGATGAGCGACCGCTCCCGCTCGAGGCGCTCGACGCCGCCGCCCGCTCCCGGCCGCCGGCGCGCTCGCTCCGCGACGCGCTCCGTCGCGCGACGGTGCCCGCCGTGATCGCCGAGGTGAAGCGCTCGTCCCCGAGCGCAGGCTGGATCGACGCCGACGCCGACCCCGCATCGCTCGCCCGGGCGTACGAGGCGGGCGGCGCGGCCGCGATCTCGGTCCTGACCGAGCCTCGGCACTTCGGCGGGTCCCTCGCTGATCTCCGCCTGGTCCGTGCCACGGCGGGCATCCCCGTGCTCCGGAAGGACTTCCTGATCGACCCCGACCAGCTCGTCGAGTCGCGCGCCGCCGGAGCGGATTGCGTCTTGCTGATCGCGGCCTGCCTCGACGATGGGCTGCTCGATCGGATGCTCACGGCTACCCGGGCGCTCGGGATGGAGCCGCTCCTCGAGACGCACTCGGACCGGGACCTGGAACGGGTGCTCGAGACCGACGGCGAGATCATCGGGGTGAACGCGCGGGACCTCCAGACGCTCGAGGTGGACGTCCCGGCGGCGCTCGGGCGGCTCGGCTCGATCCCGCCGGGCCGTATCGCCCTGCTCGAGAGCGCCATCGCGAGCCACGACGACGTCACGGCCGCGGTCGCGGCCGGGGCGTCGGCGATCCTGGTGGGCGAGGCGCTGATGCGAGCGGCCGACCCGGCGGCCGCGATCGCCGGGTTGGTCCGCGAGCCCGGGCCGGCGGCCCGCCGGCCGGACCGAGGCGAGGAGGAGATCGCGTGAGCGTCGCGACCCGACCCGACGAGCACGGTCGCTTCGGCGCCTACGGCGGGCGTTACGCACCGGAGGTCTTGATCCCCGCGCTGGACGAGCTCACCGACGCCTGGCTCGAGCTCCGGGACGACCCCGGGTTCCGCGGCGAGCTCACCGATCTCCTTCGCGACTTCGTCGGGCGACCCACGCCCATCACGCACGCCACCCGGCTCTCGGGGGAACTCGGCTACGACCTCTGGCTCAAGCGCGAGGACCTCGCCCATACGGGCGCGCACAAGATCAACAACGCTCTCGGTCAGGTGCTCCTGGCCAAGCGGCTCGGCAAACGGCGGATCATCGCCGAGACCGGCGCCGGCCAGCACGGTGTGGCGACCGCGACCGCGTGTGCACTGCTCGGTCTGCCGTGCGTCGTCTACATGGGGGAGGAGGACACGCATCGGCAGGCGCCCAACGTCGTGCGGATGGAGCTGCTCGGCGCGGAGGTCGTGCCGGTCACCGCGGGGATGAAGACCTTGAAGGAGGCTGTCAACGAGGCGCTCCGCGATTGGGCGGCGTCCGTGGGAACCACCCACTACGTGATCGGCTCCGTGGTGGGCCCGCATCCGTTCCCGACGCTCGTCCGCGACCTCCAGCGTGTGATCGGGGACGAGGCGCGTACGCAGTATCGCGATCGGGTCGGCACGGATCCCGAGTACGTGGTCGCGTGCGTCGGCGGCGGGTCGAACGCGATCGGCATGTTCACGGCGTTCGTCGGCGTGCCGCAGGTCCGATTGTTCGGCGTGGAGGCCGGCGGCGTCGGTTCGGAGCTCGGCCGACATTGCTCGTCGCTCACCCTCGGCCAACCGGGCATCCTGCACGGCGCGCTGAGCTACCTCTTGCAAGACGCGGACGGGCAGGTCGTGGAGACCCACTCGATCTCGGCCGGGCTCGACTACCCGGGCGTCGGCCCGGAGCACGCGTACCTGAAGGATGAGAGCCTCGCGACCTACGTGAGCGCCACGGACGGTGACGCGCTCGACGGTTTCCAACTGCTCGCTCGCACGGAGGGCATCATCCCGGCGCTCGAGCCGGCGCACGTGATCGGATGGCTCCGACATCGGCCGCTCCCGGACGGGGCGCGGGTGCTGGTGAACCTCTCGGGCCGGGGCGACAAGGACCTCGACACGGTGCGCGCGGCGCTCGCCGGCGACCGGCCGTGAGGGACGCGCTGACGGGCGGTCGGAGATGAGCGCCCTGGAAGCGACCCTTCGCTCGGTCCGCGACCGAGGGGCGAAGTCGTTCGTCCCCTACGTGACGGGCGGGTACCCGGGCGTGGATGGGGAACTCCTGCGGAGCCTCGCCGCGAGCGGAGCCGACGCGATCGAGGTCGGGATCCCGCATTCGGATCCGATCATGGACGGCGGCGTGATCCAGGAGGCGTCGCGGGTCGCCCTGCAGCGAGGTACCCGACTCGGCGGTGTCCTCGCAGCGATCGCGGACGCCGCGATCGAGATCCCGGTCGCGGTCATGACCTACGCGAACATCGTTCATCACCGCGGGTACGAGGCGTTCTGCGACGACCTGGCGCGGTCGGGCATCGACGGTGCGATCATCCCCGACCTCCCGGTGGACGAGGCGGAGCGCTTCGTTGCGCTCGGCGCCGCGCGAGGGATCGACGTGGTCCTGCTGGCAGCTCCCGGGACGACGGCGCAACGATACCGGGCGATCGCGTCCGCTTCGCACGGTTTCGTCTACTGCGTCGCGACCTACGGCGTGACGGGTGCCCGGGACCAGCTCTCGGTGACCGCACGCGACGTGGTGACGGCCGTCCGGCCGTACACCGACCTGCCCTTGCTCGTGGGCGTCGGGATCGCCACACCCGAGCAGGCCCGGGCGGCCAGCGCGTTCGCGGACGGGGTCATCGTGGGTTCGGCCCTCATGGCACCCCTCGTCGCGGGCGACCCCAAGGCTGCGATGCAGCTCGCCGAGGCCTTCCGGAGCCAGATCGTTTGAGTCCGCACATCTCCTGCGGGCTCCCGGCGCGTATCGGGTGTGGGAGGAAACGGTCCTCCCTGGTGATTGGCCTGCGCCCCGCGGATGTGATACCAACCGGCCATATCCCAGGGTGCAGCACGAAAGGGGGCTTCATGAGACATCGTCGGTGGCTCACGCCGCTGGTGCTCCTCGGTGCGTTCGCGATGATCGCGGCCGCGTGTTCCAACAGCAGCTCCGCGGCCGGAGGGTCCTCGGGTGGTGCCGCGGTGGACTGCAGCGCAGCGCCGGGATGCGTGACGGTCGCGGCCGGCGCGCCGATCCAGATCGGGACGCTGCTGTCCGTGAGCGGTGACAACGCGGACCTCGGCACCGACAGCCTCTACGGGGTCGAGCTCGCGATCGACCATCTCGACGGGAAGTTCGACGGGACGCCCGGCCAGATCGACGGTCACGCCGTGCAGCTCCAGCAGGAGGACGACACGTGCTCGGCCGAGGGCGGCCAGGCGGGGGCGACGAAGCTCGCCGCCAACCCGGACGTCGTCGCCGTGATCGGCACCAGCTGCTCCGGCGCCGCGCTCGGCGTGGCGGACAAGATCCTCGGCGACAAGGGGATCGTCCTGATCTCGCCGTCCAACACGAACCCCGCGCTCACCGCGCAGGGGACGCACAACCCGTACTACTTCCGGACCGCGCACAACGACCTGATCCAGGGCGCGGTCGTGTCGGACTTCGCGATCAAGCAGCTCCACGCGAAGACCGCCGCCACGATCCACGACGAGTCCCCGTACACGGAGGGCCTGACCACCGCGTTCGCGAACGCGTTCCAGACGCAAGGTGGGCAGGTCGTGGACGCCGAGGTGATCGACAGCAGCCAACAGTCCTACACGCCGGTGCTGACCAAGATCGGGCAGAAGTCGCCCGATCTGTTGTACGGGCCCGACTACACGGCCGAGTGCGCCTTGATCCTCAAGCAGGGGCACCAGGTCGCGGGGTTGGCGAACACGACCTTCATGGGTTCGGACGGCTGCTTCGCGTCGAACTTCATCAAGCTCGCCGGCTCGGCGATCAACGGGGCGTACTACTCGGCGCCGAACCTTTCTGCGTTCCAGCAGAAGGACTTCTACAACAAGGAGTTCATCCCCGCATACAAGCAGCAGTTCGGGACGGCCCCGTTGTCCGCGTTCCACGCACACGCCTACGACGCGTTGAACCTCTTGGCGGCCGCGATCGACAAGGCCGCGGTGAAGAACGCCGACGGGTCCCTCACGATCGCTCGGAACGCGCTCCGGGATGCCGTGCAGGGGACGACCGATCTGCAGGGGATCGTGACCACCTACTCGTGCACGTCGCTCGGCGACTGCGCGACGGCCGTCACGATCGGGGTGTACGCGGCGCCCAACCTGGCCATCGAGGGCTCGACCGGGAACGGCCAGCCCGTCTTCTCCGAAACGAAGACGCTCGCGCAGGCGACGGGCTCGGGCTGATCAGGCGAACCGAGTTGCGCGTCGCGGGGTGAGTAGGGCTCACCCCGCGACGCGCACCCTGGGGAGACGCGATGGCTGAGGACGCCGACGTCGAGGCGACGCCGGGTTCGGCGACCGCCACCGTCGGTCGCGTGCAGCGGCTCCCGGTGCGCCAGCTGATCCAGATCGGCCTGGCGATCCTCATCGTCGCGTTCGTCGCGGTCGGCTCATACAAGACGTTGAACTTGCCCTCGGGCGAGGGCTACGACGCGTCCACGTGGAAGGCGTTCGTGATCTCGGGTGTGGCACAAGGCGGCATCTACGCCCTGATCGCGATCGGGTACACCCTGGTGTACGGGGTCCTGCGCATGATCAACTTCGCGCACGGCGAGGTCTTCATGATGGGGTGCTTCATCTCGTTCTTCTTCGCCGACGCGTATTCCTCGAGCGGGTTCCTCAACCGGCATCCGTATCCCGCGCTCGCCATCGTCTTCGCGATCGCGATGCTCACGTCGTGCCTCGTGGCGATGCTCTTGGAGCGGGTCGCGTACAGGCCGCTCAGGAACGCGCCCCGGCTGGTTCCCCTGATCACGGCGATCGGTGCGTCTCTGTTCCTGCAGAACACGGCGTACGGGTTCTTCGGCCCGCAGACGAGGGCGTACCCGGTTCCGGACGTCCTGAGCGGCGACAAGACGTGGACGATCCTCGGCATCACGATGCAGCGGATCCAGGTCGTCGTGATCATGACCGCGATCCTGGCCGTCATCGGGCTCACGCTGTTCATCGCACGCACGCGGACGGGAAAGTCCATCCGGGCGGTCGCCGAGGACCGTGAGATCGCAAGCCTGATGGGGATCGACGTGGATCGGACGATCATGGTCACGTTCGCGCTCGGCGGTCTCCTCGCGGGGATAGCCGGCGTTCAGTTCGGACTGACCTTCGGCCAGGTCAATTTCCATATCGGATTCGCCGTGGGGATCGCGGCGTTCACCGCGTCCGTCCTCGGTG
>VAYF01000058.1 GCA_005883885.1 Actinomycetota bacterium
CAGAGCAGCGAGACCTTCTCCTTCAGGTTGCGGCCGATCGGACGGTCCGAGCGGCACACGATCGCGTCCGGCTGCAGACCGAGGGAACGAAGCTCCTTCACGGAGTGCTGCGTCGGCTTGGTCTTCAGCTCGCCCGAGGGTCCGATGAACGGCATCAGGGAAACGTGGACGAACGCGCAGTGTTCCCGTCCGACCTCGTTCCGCAGCTGCCGGATGGCCTCGAGGAACGGGAGAGATTCGATGTCCCCTACGGTGCCGCCGATCTCGACGATCTGGAGGTCGGCCTGTTCCGCCTCGGCGAGCGCCCGAACCCTCGCCTTGATCTCGTCGGTGATGTGAGGGATCACCTGGACGGTCTTCCCAAGGTAATCGCCACGACGTTCCTTCGCGAGCACCGAGGAGTAGACCGCGCCGGTCGTGAAGTTCGAGCCCCGGTGGAGATCCGCATCGAGGAACCGCTCGTAGTGGCCGAGGTCGAGATCGGTCTCGGCCCCATCATCGAGGACGAAAACCTCGCCGTGCTCGAACGGGTTCATCGTCCCCGGATCGACGTTGACGTACGGATCGAGTTTCTGGAGGACGACCTTGAGACCGCGCGAGGCGAAGAGCCGGCCGAGGGAAGCGGTGGTGATCCCCTTCCCGAGTCCGGAGGCGACGCCACCCGTGACGAAGATGTACTTCGTGCGCTCCCTCACCACGGGAGCCGACTGTAGCAGAGGTTGGCCTGCCGCCGCGGGCGTTGCGGTGAGAACTTCATCGATCTGCGCCTCCGCGGTCCGATCCTTCCGCTCACGAGACCGCTTCGCGGGATCGAGCCGCCTCCGCCAGAAGCTCCTCGGCGTGCGACGCGCCGTGCTCGGATGCCTCGAGACCGGCCAGCATCCGTGACAGCTCCCGGATCCGCTCCTGGTCGTCGAGCACGTCGAGCTGCGCCAGGCCATCGTCCTTCCGAACGCGGACATGGCGGTCGGCGAAGCAAGCGATCTGTGGGAGGTGGGTCACGACGACGACCTGGCGCGTGACCGAGAGGCGGGCCAAGCGGCGACCGACCGCGAGCCCAGCCTGGCCCCCGATCCCCGCGTCCACCTCGTCGAAGACGAGCGTGGGGACATCATCGAGGTCCGCCAGGACGCTCCGACACGCGAGCATCACGCGGGAGAGCTCTCCTCCGCTGGCGGCCTTGGCGAACGAGAGCCACGGCTGCCCGGGACCACCCCGGAACCGGAGCTCCACCCGTTCGGCGCCGGACGGGCCCGGTTCGGGGAGCGGGTCGAGGCTCACCTGGATGCCCGCACCGGCCATCCCGAGGTCCTGGAGCTCGCCCTCGAGGGCGTCCGAGAGCGGTGTTGCGGCCCCCGTTCGACCGGCGGTGACCTGTGCCGCGAGGGCGGTCACCTCCGGTCCGAGCGTCTCCACCTCGCTCCGCAGCTCCTCGAGACGCTCGTCGGCACCGGAGAGGCTCCGGAGCCGCTCCGACGCCTCATCCAGGAACGCGAGCACCTCGGCATCCCCCGGGCCGTACTTCCGTTGGAGGGTCTTGAGCTCTCCGATCCGATCCCGGATCGATGCGAGCCTGGCCGGTTCCAGCGAGAGTGCCTCGCGGTACCCCCGCAGGTCACGACCGAGCTCGGACGTCTCCGCGGCGAGGGCCCGGGCTCGGGCGGCCAGACCCGCCGCGTCGGCATCGAGCTCCATGATCGAGTCGAGGGCTCGAACCACGGACCCGGATCCTTCGGCGACACCACCCTCGCCCGCGAGCACCTCCTCGGCGGTGGCAGCGAGCTCGAGCAACCGCTCGCCGTGCGCGAGCTTGCTCTCCTCCGCGCCGAGCGCATCCGTCTCCCCGGGCTCCGGCGCGATGGAGCGGATCTCCTCGACCTGGTAGCGCAGGAGATCGAGCTCGCGTTCGCGGTCGCGTGCATCATCCTCGAGCTGACGGAGCGCGCGTCGCGCCGCCGTCGAGCGCCGGTACGACTCACCGTAGGCGGCGACCGCCGTCACATGCTGGGCGCCCGCGTAGCGGTCCAGGAAGGCCGTCTGCGTGGAGGGATCCAGGAGGCGAAGGGAGCCGTGCTGCCCGTGGATCTCGATCAGCCGGGCGCTGAGATCACCCAGCGCGGACGCGGTGGTCAGCTGCCCGCCGACCCGAGCGCTGCTCTTGCCGTCGGCGCCCACGCTGCGCGCGAGGATCACTTCGCCGTCCTCGACCCAATCCGCGGTCACGTCATCGGAGCCGACGGGCTCGGTCGTCCCCCAACCGTCAGGGACATCGAACCGCGCCTGGACCCGTGCGGCCTTCGCGCCGGGACCGACGAGGTGCGCGCCTGCCCGGGCTCCTCCGGCGAGGGCGAGCCCTACCGCGAGCATGGTCTTGCCCGTTCCGGTCTCACCGGTGAGGACGGTGAGCCCCTCGGTCAGCTCAAGATCGAGGTCCCGGATGACACCGAGACCGCTGATGTGGAGCTCACGGAGCACGCACGCATCCTAGCGGGCACCACCGACATCTCCGGCGGGCATCGTGACCGTCGAGGGCGTCTCGCTGGGGTCCCCGGGGAGGTCGAACTTGTCTCGAACCCGCGTCAGGAAGCCGGCCGCATCGTCACGGCGGACGAGGCGAGCGGGTCTGTTGGACGCGCGGATCCTGACCTCGGTGCCAACGGGGATCTCCTGCGTCTCTCGCCCGTCCGCCGAGACCAACCCGGGCTCGTCGCCGACGACCTCCAGACTCACCACCGCTCCCGCTCCGAGAACGAACGATCGATCGAAGACCATGTGCGCGGCGATCGGCGTCACGATCAGGCACGGCACGTCGGGCGAGACGATCGGGCCTCGCGCCGAGAACGAATACGCGGTGGACCCGGTCGGCGTGGCCACGATCACGCCGTCGGCCGAGAACGTCGTGACGTACTCGCCATCGACGGCAACCTGGAGACGGATCAGGCGGTGCCTGGCCCGCTTCTCCACCATGATCTCGTTCATCGCCCACTGCGGAGGGAAGGGATCGCCGCTGCCCGGCTCGGCCACCACGGCCAGCCGCTCCTCGATCGCCGCCCGACCTTCGAGCGCCTCGCGGATCAGCGATGCCGCGTCCGGCGGCTCCACCTCGGTGAGGAACCCGAGGCGGCCGACCTTCACCCCGAGAACCGGCGAGTCGGCCTGCGCCGCAACGTAGGCTCCCCGGAGGAAGGTTCCGTCGCCGCCCACGGCGACCACGAGATCGACGTCGGCTGCGCGCCCGCGGAGTTCCACGCAGGAGATCCCGTCTTCCTCCAACGACGCTCGCAGCGCTCCCGCGGCAGCCACAGCGGCCGGTCTTCCCTCATGGATCACGAAGCCCACCGAGCTCATCGCAGGAGCGCCTCCCCTTCGCGAAGCGCTCCGTCCAGATCGACCTCGGACGGGGGCGATCCGGCGACGAGGTGCAGCGGGAACTCCACGTTGCCCGCGGGTCCCGGCAGCGGCGACGCCATCACGTTCAGCGGCTCGAGCGACGCCGAGCGCGCGGCCGCCATCACGCCCGACAAGACGCTCCGCCACACGTCCGGATCGCGGACGACGCCACCACGACCCACGTACGCTCGTCCTGCCTCGAACTGCGGCTTGACCAGGACCACGAACGTCGCCTCCGGCCCCCCCACCCTCGCAAGGACCGGGAGCACCAGCCGGAGCGAGATGAAGGAGAGATCCGCCACCAGGAGGTCGGGGACGAACGCCAGCATCGAGGACGTGAGATCCCGCACGTTCGTCCGCTCCATCACCGTCACCCTCGGATCCATCCTGAGGCCCCACGAGAGCTGGCCGTACCCCACGTCGACCGCGACGACCCGCGCGGCGCCGCGCTGGAGCAGGCAGTCCGTGAACCCGCCGGTGGACGCACCGGCATCGAGGCAATCGCGTCCGTCGGGAGCGACCGCGAAGCGATCGAGCGCCGCGGCCAGCTTGCCGCCCCCGCGGGAGACGAAGGATGGTGGGGGCCCCGAAAGCGCGACGGGAGCGTCATCGGCGACGAGCGACGCGGCCTTGGTTGCGGTGATCCCGGCCACGGTGACGCGACCGGCGCTCACGGCCTCTTGCGCCTGGGACCGGCTGGCCGCGAGCCCGCGACGCACCAGCTCCGCGTCCAGGCGCCGGCGACCCATCGTCGAGGCTCGCTACGCGTTCCCGCTCGTCGACGTCTTCTTCGCGGCGGTCTTCTTGGGTGAGGTGCGCTTGGCGGATGTCTTCTTCGCGGGGGCACGACGGCCACCCGACGCCGTCATGCCGGCGGCGCGCTCGAGCTCGCGGACCCGTTTGCGGAGTGCATCGAGCTCATCCTGGGTCGCGAGACCCATCTGCCGCATCTGATCCTTGATCTCGGAGCGGAGCCGCTGACGGTTCCGCTGGGACCACTCCATCATGTCGGCGGCGGTCTTGGCGACCTGCTCCTTCGCGGCACCCGGCTCGAGGAAGCCTTTCGCGAGCTCCTGGGCCCGGGTCGGGGACAGGTTCCCGATCGTCGCTTCGAACGCCTTCCGCATGTCATCGACCCTGGTCATCGTGGGACCTCCGTTCGTGAGGATTCACGACCAGCATACCGATGGTGGCCCTCGTGCCGTTCCGTCAGTCTTGTTCGACGAGCCGGTCCAGCCGCTCCGCGACGTAGGTCGGTTTCGGGCCGGCACCATGAAGGTCGTCTTCGGTCGTGATGCCCGTGAGGACCAGGAGCGCATCCCAGCCAAGTCGTCGCGCGCCCTCGATGTCGGTATCGAGTCGATCGCCGATCACCAGGGGTCTGCCGTCACCGGCGCGTGCCAGCGCCGCTCGGAAGATCGGCGCGTTCGGCTTGCCGACCACCTCGGCGTTCACCCCGGTCGCCGTCTCGATCGCGGCGAGGATCGCGCCGGCTCCCGGGAGCACGAGCCCATCCTCGACGGGGTACGACGCGTCGGCGTTCGAAGCGACGAGCGATGCTCCCCGCTGGATCAGGACGCACGCGGTGGCGAGCTCCGCGTAGTCGAATCCCCGGTCCCAGCCGACCACGACGGTCTCGGCATCGGAGGCGCTTTGTTCGAGGAGCGTGAGCCCCGCGGCGGCGAGGGCCGTGCGGAGTCCTTCATCGCCCACGACGTAGGCGCTCACGACCGCGCGGCTGCGGAGCAGCTCCGCGGTCGTGAGCGCCGATGTCTCGACCTCGGCCGCCCCAGCTTCGATGCCGAGCGCGGCGAGGTGCGCGACGATCGCTTCGGGCGTTCGGGCGGAGTTGTTCGTCATGAACGCCAGGCCCTTCCCGAGGCTCCTCAGGGTGGCGATCGTTCCCGCGGCTCCTTCGATCGGTTCGGCGCCTCGATAGAGCACGCCGTCGAGGTCGAACAGGAAGGCGTCGTAGCGATCGGCGATCACGGAGCGCCGGTCACCGTCGGCCGGGATCGGAAAGGCGTGCCACCACTCGCTCGTAGTCCGAGACGCCAGGAGCCAGGGCATTGGCGAGCTTCGCGTGACCGAGGGCACGTTGGCGTTGGCCGGTCCGCTCGCAGGCGAGGGCGAGCGCGAAATGCGCATAATCGTCGGAGGGGTTCAGGGCCACCGCCTTCGTGAACTCCCGCCTCGCGCGTGTCGCGCGCCCGGACATGAACAGGGCTCGGCCGAGCGCCTCGCGGATCGACGCCTTGTCGGGCTCGAGGAGCTTCGCGCGCCCGAGGATCAGGGCCGCGGCATGGGGGTGCCCGGCGTGGAGCATCGCGCGTCCGCGCGAATACAGCTCGTACGCAGGTGCCGGTTGTTCGTGCCTGCTATACAGAGCGGGTGCCACGAATCTCCCCCTTCCGCGGTCTGGTGTACGACCCTTCCGTCGCAGGGCCCTGGGAACAACTGACCGCCCCGCCCTACGACGTTATCAGCGAGTCGGATCAAGAAGGTCTTCGGGCCCGCAGCCCCTACAACATCGTGCACATCGATCTGACGGGCGGCGCCGTCGGCGATGGAGCGGTCCCCGGGTACGCCACGGCCGCTTCCCTCCTCGCGGACTGGAGCGCCTCGGGGGTGCTCACGGCACCGGACGCCCCGCGCTACTACGGCTACGAGCTGCGCTACCGGGTTCGCGGGATCACCCGCCTCCTCCGCGGGCTCGTGGGCGCCCTCGAGCTGGAGCCGTGGGGTGGAACAGTCCTGCCGCACGAACAGACGATGCCCGGACCGATCGAGGACCGGTTGCGACTGATTCGCGCCACTAAGACGCACCTCTCGCCGATCTACGGGACGATCACCGGTCCCTGCGAGCGGCTCAACGAACTCCTCGATCGGACGGCGGAAACCCGTCCGATCGCGATCGTCCGCGACGACGAGGGTGTCGAGCATCGGATGTGGGCGATCGACGGCGAAGAGGATGTCACCTCGTGGCTCGGCGACGAATCGCTCCTGATCGCCGATGGCCATCATCGGTACGCGACAGCGCTGGCGTACCGCGACGAGCGTCGCGCAGCGGAGGGCACGGGGCCGTGGGACCGGATCCTTGCCCTCGTGGTCGACGCCGGAACCCAGGAGGTGCCGGTCCTTCCGTACCACCGCATCCAGATCGGCGGCGACCGACCGACCGGAGGGCGGCCCGCCCCGGATCTGGCGCAAGCACTCGCAGGCGCAGACGACCTCCATCTCCGGTACGGAACGGTCACCAAGGACGGGGGAACCGTCGTCTATCGCATCCACCGCCTGCGGGGTGAGCCTCCGACCGTGCTCGCACTGCACGAGCAGCTGTTGGACCGGGTCGCACCGGGCGACGCGCTCCGGTTCACCCACGTGGCCGAGGACGCCGACGCTGCCGTCCGGAACGGGTCCGCGATCGCCGCGTACCTGCTGCCGGGCACGACCCCCGGCCGCGTGCGCGCGGTGGTCCAGCGGGGCGGTCGACTCCCCCGGAAGTCGACCTTCTTC
>VAYF01000059.1 GCA_005883885.1 Actinomycetota bacterium
CGGCAGCGACCGCCACGGTGTTGGCTGGGGTCCGCAGCTCATCGGCCAGACGAACCAGCTCCGGCTCGGACCTGGCCACCAGCAGCAGATCCGCGCCGCACGAGGCGAGCTCACGCGCGATGAACACGCCGATCCCCCGCGAAGCTCCGGTGACGATGACCTTCTTCCCGTCCATGTCCTGCGCTCCCTTCCGCCTGCAGCCGGCGGCCGAACCACATGGCGGCCCGACATCACGCCGCTCTCTGCAGGGGACGACGGCATCGCCGGTCGGGTTGTGACAGAGGTTGAACATCTCCGACCCCCGCGTTCGGATGCTGCACCTCGAGCGAGGGATAGGACGTTGCGGGTCTAAGGCGCCTGTTGCCTTCCGATACCTTGGAGGCAACGCGATCGGTCACCCGCGGAACCGATACCCAGCACCCCGGACGGTTTCGACGACATCTGGACCCAGTTTCTTGCGCAGGTAGCCGACGTACACCTCGACCACGTTGGACCTCGTGTCGTGGTCGTAGCCCCAGACCTGATCGATGAGTTGGGGCTGGGACAGGACCTGGCCAGGATGGTGCATCATCGTCTCCAGGAGGGCGAACTCCCGCGAGGTCAGCTCGACGGATCTCCCTTCGATCAGCGCCTCCCGCGCGAGAACGTCGACGGTGACCCGTCCGTGTGTGATCTTCGTCGAAACCGTTTGGTCGGCGGCTCGGAGACGCGCTCGGACGCGCGCCAGCAGTTCCGCGAGGCTGAACGGCTTCGTCACGTAGTCGTCAGCCCCCGCGTCCAGGTTGGCCACGCGATCGGAGATCGCGTCCTTCGCCGTGAGGACGATCACCGGCACGACGCATCCCGTCTCGCGCAGTCGAGTGAGAACCTCCTCCCCCGTCACGGTCGGCAGCACGAGATCCAGGATGATCAAGTCGAAGTCGGACGACTCGGTCAACCGCAAGCCCTCCGCTCCGTCGGAGGCGGTCCGGACGGCGAAGCCCTCCGCCTCCAACCCTCGTCTGATGAATGAGGCGATCCGCGCGTCGTCCTGAACGACCAGCACGTTCACGGTGTCCTCCAGCCCAGGCCGCTCGAGGGTGCCAGACGCCCTCATGCTGCCCGTCGTTCGCATGCGTATGTTGGACCTTCGGATCATCGAGCGACAAAGGACCTCTCTCGCATCGCCTTCAACCGGCTGAACGATCTCTCACGCTGGTCTCATGGGGGTCTCAGGTACGGACGGCAATCTTCGAAGTGATGGGAAGGAGGTACCAGATGCAGAAGATCCCATGGGTCGTCGTCGAAGCCGACGACAAGCAGAGCATCCAAAGGGAGTTCACCAAGGGCGAGATCGTGGATCAGTTCCCGTCCAAGGAGCATTCCGTGTTCCTCGTCCAAGGCGCGAACGTGCCGCCCCTTCCGAACACAGTCCTCGAGGGCCCGATCTACGGCGTAGGCGTCTTCCGGGACGAGCGCAGGGCACGGACGCTCGCGAAGCGCCTCGCGGAGGCTTAAGTCTCCGGCGGGACACGGCTTCCTCATATGAAGGTCGGGTGCGGCGGAAGATCGCCGCACCCGACCTTCGTTCGTTCTAACGAACCGCGGTAACTCTATGGGCCGCGTCCGGACCTGCGGTCGTCCGGATGCCCCTAACTGGTCGTGGATCAAGACGCTGCGACGGCATCGTGGCTACGTCGGCTCTCCCGAAGCGGTCGGTAGCTGCCAACATGTTGAAGCGGAGGGTGCGTTCCAAAGACGACCTTGCTACGGGAGCCGCCGAGTACCGGCGGCTGCGCGATGAGGGAAGCTATGCGGTTTGCCGCATCGATGTCCGTGGCACGGGAACCTCCGAGGGAGTCGCAACGGCCGAGTATCCACCGCAGGAACAGGACGACCTGTGCGAGGTCATCGATTGGCTGTCTCGGCAGGAGTGGTGCACCGGCTCCGTGGGGATGTTCGGCACCTCCTACTCTGGGTTCAACACGATCCAGGTCGCCATGCGTCGGCCCCCGGCCCTGAAGGCCATCATCCCGATATACGCGACGGACGATCGCTACACGGATGACGTTCATTTCGGCGGCGGGGTCCGAAAGGCGATGGAGTTCGGCTACCCGCTCTCCATGGTGTCGATGAACGCTCTTCCACCCGTTCCCAGCCTTGCCGGAGAAGACTGGCGTCGGCTCTGGCTGAAACGCATCGAGGAGTTGGTGCCGTGGTTCGGGTCGATCGAGGAGCAGAACGACGGGCCGTTCTGGAGACAGGGCTCGCTTCGGCCTCACTACGACTCGATCGCCGTCCCGACGATGATCGTCGCCGGGTGGGCCGACGTATACCGGAACGCCCTCCTCAGGATGTTCGAGCATCTGCGGGTCCCGAGGCGTCTACTCATGGGGCCGTGGTGTCACATGTGGCCGAACGATTCGATCCCAGGGCCGCGGATCGACCTCATCCCGGAAATGATCCGCTGGTGGGACCGCTGGCTCCGCGGGCTCGAGAACGGGGTGGACAGGGAGCCACCTCTCGCTTTCTTCATCCGTCGATCGACTCCACCGGAGCCCGATCTGAGTGAAGTTCGGGGTGGATGGCGCTTCGAGCCCGAATGGCCGCTCGCCAGAGGCAGGGAGCTGGAGCTTCCCCTTCGGGCCGCGAGCCTCGGCGGCGACTCCGGCGATCCGCTCGAACAGACCCTCGCCGTGCGCGGCGACGTCGGCACGACGGCGCACATCCGGGGGTCCTATGATCCTCCCTACGGACTGTCGATAGATCAACGCCCAGATGAGATCCACTCTCTGCTCTACGATTGGGCGGTTTCGGAGCAGTTGGAGATCCTCGGCCATCCGGTTCTGGTCGCGAACATGCGCCTCTCTCATCCCGTCGCATTCCTGTCGGCGAAGCTCTGCGACGTGCTGGAAGATGGGACCTCCGTGCTGGTGAGCCGGGGGATCCTCAACCTGACCCATCGCGACTCCCACACGATGCCGGAGCCGTTGGTTCCGGGAAAGACCTTCGAAGTCTCCCTGGAGCTGGATGCGACGTCGTGGGTGTTCGAGGTCGGACACACCGTCCGGCTGGCGATCGCGGGTTCCGATTGGCCGAACGCCTGGCCTCCACCCGAGGCTTCGGAGCTCACGGTCGTCCTCGATCGATCCCGGCTGGTCCTCCCCACGGTGGGCGGGGATCATCCGATCAAGGAGCGGCCTCGCTTCCATCCCGTGAAGGAAGCGCGCGGCGCGCTGTCGGCTGGGGACCAGGAGCGTGTGGAGCCGATCTGGAGGATCGAACACGATGTCTATGCGAGGGAGACGCGCGTCGTGACTCATCAGCTATCACGGAGTTCGATCCCAGATCGGTGGAGCTCGTGGAGAACCGAGGATGTTCGGGTCGGGGTCAAGCCGCTCGCACCTGGCGAAGCGTGGGTGGAGTCCGACGTTGAGACCGAGATCGCGTGGCCGGAGGTGACCGCCCGCACGCACGCGCGCCTCAAGCTCTCGAGCGACCCCATGACCTACTACTTCGACCTCGTCCTCGATGTCTACGAGAACGACGAGCTGATCTCCACCCGACACTGGGAGACGGTGACGCCACGGAAGCTGCAGTAGTTCCTCGGACGGCCGCGCACCGCTCCGTTACGGGAGCGTGATCGCCGATGGAACGAGGGTCCCGCCAACCGCCCCCTCAGGTCAGGGTCTGATCGCGGTCGACACGAGGAACGCGTTCACGGCTTCGTCGAAGAGGTGCTGATCCCAAGGACGGATCAAGAGCGACTCCACGAGATCGTCGCCGTCGAAGTTCACGACCTCGTGAAGCGGCATCTCGACGAGCAAGGCCCCTCCCCCGACGAGGAAGTCGTGGACCACCGTCATCTCGTCGCCGGCGTGGAGGTAGGAGAGCTGCCTGTTGGCGGCCCAGAGCACCAGCTTCGCGCCGGCCGCGTACTGGCCGAACTCTTCGTATCCCCGGTACTTCCCGGCGAGCCAGGAGGAGCCGCGGAGGGTCAGCTCGACGTCGGACCGTACACCTTCCTCGAGCGCGGCGAGATCGCCATGCGCGAAGGCCATCACCATCCGCGTGAACAGGCTCTCTCGGCGCTGACGACGGTCGGACCCCACGTCGATGTCCATCCTTGGGGAATCGGCAGCTGGGACCGAGCGCTTGACCGGGCTCGGTCAGCCTCGCTAGCCAAACGTCAGGCGGACGTCCCTTCCCTTAGCTCCGGCTCCAATCCCAGAGGGTCTCGTTCGTTGGGACCGGCTGGTCGAAGTCGACGAACGGCGGGAAGATCTCCTTCAGGCCATCCTTGAACCAACGGTCGTAGGGCGCGTTCGAGGCGGCGAACTCGCCGTTGGCACGGACCGGATCTTCGCCCTCGATGTAGACCACCGCGACGTCGCCCTGAGGTGTCTGATTCACGAAGACCTCTTCCCGGGTATTGCCCAGCGCCAAGCGCGACTCGGTCAACTCGCCCTTCCGGTTCTCGAAGGCTTCCTTCGCCCACGCGCGGCCGGCATCGGTCTTGCCGGGCTGGAGGGGAGCCGCGAAGGCGAGTCCCTTGCCGCGAGCGCCGCTCGGGGCCTCCCAGCTCGCGATATGTTCGGGCGCCCCACCGGGTCCCGGCTGACGGAAGTCGATCCCGGAGACCTCCTGATTCACGCGGAGGAACCACTCATCGAAGTCGGACCCTGAGGTGGCGAAGGCTCGCCGCACGTCTTCGAAGCTTCCCTCTGATTCCCCATAGATCACGATCAGGTTGCCGCCGTCCGGGCTCTTCTGGAGGAAGGCCCGTTCCATCGTGAGGCCGGCGTTCGCCCGCGACTGTTCGTATTCGGGCATCCGGCGCCGAAACTCCTGGGACACGCTCGTGGTCGCGAGCTCCTCTTTCCCGGGGAGGATAGGGATGGCGAACCCAGTCTTGTCCATGCGTGCCACCTTTCTCGATCGCCGACGGAGGACCTTATGCACGGGCATCGAGGTCCCGCAAGTGTGACCAGCCCTCACGACGCCCGTCTGCCAGGTCGATGTTCGCGTCCGGGATCGAGTTGCTCCTTTTCCGAAGGGCGGAGTAGCGTCCGATATCGAAGTGACCAAGCTCACTATCCGTCTGCCCACAGCGGCGCCTCAGGCATACCTCGCGTGGGTGACGTGGTGGAGCGAAGTCGAGCAATTGCTCGGGTCCGACCTAGCGATAGCACCTGAGGATGTCGACGGTCGGGCGACCGACCGGGGGGATCGGTCGATCGTGTTGCAGCACGTCCGATCGCTCGAGGAGCAGGCGAAGCAAGCCTCGGAAGAAGGCAAGCAGACGATCTCTCCTGAGCTGAGCGCCGAACCGGCAGAGTGGGACCAGTGGCTGGGCTACTGGGGAGGCCGGAGGGAGTGGCTGGAGGCCCTCGCCCTGCGAGAGCTCCCGGACCCGATGGTCCCAGAGGACCTGGTCATCCTTTGGGAACGGACCCTCGAAGTGATCGGCGTTCAACTCGCGATCGATGTGGCCCATCTGCACAACCTGCAGGTCGTCGGAACAGGAACGTCGGGGTCGTTCCGGCTCGTCGGGGAACTCGAGGTCATGAACGTGGACGCCGTCGGCCGTCACTTCGAGAAGGAGCTCCGGACCGGCAATCGACTCACGCTCGACCTCTCGGGCCTTACCTTCATCGACAGCAGGGGCCTCGCCATGCTGCTTCAGCTCTCCGAACTCGCCAACGAACTCGACCTCACGCCGATCGTGCTGAAGACGTCAGAGGTCGTCCGGCGCGTGATGGAGGTCGGACTACCCGCACCGATCCCCGGTGTCGAGATAGAACAGTAACCCCTCCCTCACATCTGGTCGTTCGAGTGTCCAGGCCTGGTCTCGCTCAGAGCGTCCTCCGATCGAGATACCACGTCGATCACACTCGCGAGCCCCGTCAGCTCGAACGCCCTCCGGACGGGAGAATCAACGGGAACCACGACGCTCAACACCTGTTGTCGGGCTTGCATCCGCTCGGCCAGGCGAAGGAGGAGCGCCAACCCTGCACTATCCAGGTACGTCGTGTGCGTGAGGTCCACGACCAATCGGTCCGTCTCTCGCCCGACGGCCACCTCGATCTCAGACAAGACGTCTCGATCGTTGGACATATCGATCTCTCCGAAGATGCGAACGAGACAGACGGAGCCGTGCTGCTCCGACTCAACGCGCGCGAGTTCGCTCACGATCGACTTCCACCTGAAGGCTGCGGCGCATCCGGACGACCGTCCCCTCCGATCCGCTGTCCACGTCCACCGAATCCATGAGCGCCCGCATCAACCGTTGGCCGAGCCCGCCGCGTCGTGCGGCTCTCCCCGAACCGGACGAAGGCCTCCAGCTCCCAAGGTCTCGGATGGTTACTTCGACGGCTCCATCGGACAAGACGAGGCTCACTTCGAAAAGGCCATCCTTAGCACCATATGCATGCTGGATCGCGTTCGCGGAAGCTTCCCCACAAGCCACGAGGACATCGTCCACGATCCCGGGATCGGCATCGATCTCTCGAAGCCACCGCCGAACGGTCTGCCGGAGTGGAGCGAGAACCTGCGGTTCCGCAGGAAGGCGAAGGAACAATGGTTCGGCCGCGAGTGGAACCTGCCGGAGTGCAAGCAGAGCGATGTCGTCCGAGACCTCCTCCGTCACCATCGAGCCCAGGAGATGGTCACAGAGCGCTTCGAGATCCTCGCCCGGATCCGCAGCCAGCGTCTTCAATCGGGTCAACCCGTCGAGGATCGAGGTTCCGCGCCGCTCCACGAGTCCGTCGGTGAACAGGAGCAAGGTCGAACCCGCGTCCAGGTGAGCTGTGACGTCGATGTCCGGGCGGGGATGAGCGGTCGCCCCCAGGGGGGGGCCGAGGCCACCCTCCAGATAGGAGGTCTCCCCGTTCCCTTCGACGAGCAGAGGGGGAGGATGGCCTGCGTTCGCGAACCGTAGGGTCCCGGACTCGGGGTCGAACACCAGGTAGATCAGGGTCACGATGTCCGGGACGAGCATCCGCACGAGACGACGGACCCGACCGACGACCTGGGACGGCGATCCCTCTTCGAGTGCATAGGCGCGCAACGCCATCCGCAACTGCCCCATCGTGGAGGCGGCGCGCAATCCATGGCCGGCGACATCGCCGATCGCCAACCCCACGCTCCCGTTCGGAAGCTGCACCACGTCGTACCAGTCGCCCCCGACCTCGAGATCGGAGGTCGCGGGGAGGTAGCGTGCCGCCAGCAAGACCCCGGGGATCTCTGGGAGCCGATCGGGGAGAAGGCTCCGCTGCAACGTCTCGGCGATCCGATGTTCGCGCTCGGCCCTCTTGCCCTCCGTGATGTCCTGGACCGTCCCGATCATCCGGAGCGGTCGTCCATCCGAGCCGACGCTCAGTCTGGCCTTCCCGAGCAACACGCGCTCCGCCCCATCCGCTCGGACGATGCGGTACTCGCTCGGAGGCAGATCGTGGTCGCGGCCCCTCGCGAGGGCTGCCTCCAGGTTGGCGCGGAGACGAGCGGCGTCCTCTTCCTCGACCTGCTCCACCGCCTTCTCGAACGTGAGCGGGAACGCCTTCGGGAGGTACCCGTGGATGCGGTACATCTCGTCCGACCATGACACCCGATCCTCCGGGATCACCCACTCCCAATTCCCGACCTGCGCCTGCTGTTGGACCTCGGCGAGCTGCCCCTCTCGTTGTCGAAGCTTCCGATCCGTGTCGTGGCGCTCGGCGATCTCGCGGTTCAACCATTCGTTCGCGGCGGAAAGTTCGGCCGTTCGCAGAGCAACCCTGTCTTCCAACTCGGCAGCAGAGCGCTCCAGGGCCTCACGAGCGCGCGTTCGTTCGGTCACCAGAGCGGCGAAGAACAAGGACGAGAAGGCGACGGTCGCATTGAATGCTTGGAGCGTGATCATCTTCTCGAACAGTGTGCCTTGTTGGAAGGGGCCCAAGCCGTGAGCTGCAGCCCATGAAGCGATCCCGGCCGCGAGCAATGCCGCCGGGGCCGCCCCGCGCTGCTGGAAGCGCCACGCCGTCCATCCCAGGAATGGGATCACCAGGAACATCAGCCGAAGATCCGTGTTCGTCACGAGGACGGACACGTCGGCGACGAGCAGGAGGAGCGCCCCGAGCTCGATGCGCTCTCGGAGCGATCCGCTCCACGGCCTCTGGAGCAAGCCCAGGAGGAAGGGAGCGACGACCAGAACTCCCATGGCGTCGCCGGTCCACCACACCGCCCATGCGGCCGGGAACTTGCTTGCCGGTATGGCTCCGGAAAGCATGAGGGTCCCCGCCCCTACCGAAGCGCTGATCAGCATGCTCACGAGCGCCCCGAGGAAGACGATGGCCAAGGCGTCCTGCAGCCGGTCGATCTCTCTTCGGAAGCCCACCCTGACGAGGAGCGTCGCCGCAACGAGCGGAGCCACGGTATTCCCCGCTGCCGTCGCGGCGGCGGCGAGCCCGTTCGTGCTGATGGGCAGGTTGACCGCGAAAGCCGCCAGTGCGATGCCTGGCCACACCCGCCACCCGAAGAGGAGGAACGCCACGACCGCGATGCCCGTCGGGGGCCAGAGCGGCGTTACGTTCCTTTCGATCAGCGCCAGCCGCAGCCCGAGGATGGCAGCCACGTAATAGGCACCACCGACCAGGACGACCTTGCTCGTGTATCGGAAGAGCGTCCCCTCCGCTCCGGAACGTCGCATCGAACCAGCGTAGCCCCCGGTTAGCTCGCGCGAGAGCGCTCGGCGGACCCCGCGGTGCCGGGCCAGAACGCGCGGGCGGGGGCCGGAAGCTTCCGGAGCTCGGCCCGAAGGGCCTCGAGCGACGCGAGGTCCATCTGCAAGAGCTCCGCGGGCGGCGCGTAGAGCGCTTCGGCGAGCCGCTCCCGGGTTCGGATGCCGAGCGGGGTGAGCACGAACGCGTCGCACGCCAGAGAATCGGCCATCGCGCGCATCGGCTTGGGCTGATCGGGATCGAGGAGCGAGAGAGCCTTCATGTGGCCCGGCGTGAGGCCGAGGCCCCGCAGGATGGCGACGTGCTCGCTCCCCTGGAACTTCGTGAAGGTGAATCCCGCCATCAGCCGCCACGTCTCGGCGGCCACGACTCGGAGATCCGAGGAACCCTCAGCGTCCACATCTCTATCGTACGCTGCCGACGCAGAAGGTTGCAATCATCCGAAGGTCGGATGCCCTCGATACTTGACAGTCCTCAACCTTCTGTGCCAGGGTACCCGCCATGACTTCGAACGCGATCGTCGTGGAGGACCTCCACAAGCGCTTCGGGGACGTCGAGGCGCTGGCGGGGATCGACCTGGAGGTGGCGGAGGGCACGGTCTTCGGCCTCCTCGGACCCAACGGAGCGGGCAAGACGACCGCGGTGCGGGTGCTCGCGACCGTCCTCCAACCCGACGGGGGACGGGCGGAGGTGCTCGGGTACGACGTCGTGCGCCAACCGGAAGCGGTCCGGCGCCGGATCGGCCTGGCCGGGCAGTACGCGGCCGTCGACCCGAACCTGACCGGGAGGGAGAACCTCCGGATGGTGGGGCTGTTGGCGCAGCTCGTCCGGAGCCGGATCCTCCCGCGCGCCGCCGAGCTGCTCGAGCGATTCGACCTCACGTCCGCCGCGGACCGGCCCCTGCGCACCTACTCGGGAGGCATGCGGCGGCGGCTCGACATCGCGGCCTCGTTGATGCAGCGTCCGCCCGTGCTCTTCCTGGACGAGCCCACGACCGGCCTCGACATCACCAGCCGCAACGAGCTCTGGGAGATGATCCGCGAGCTCGTGAACGAAGGCACCACGGTGCTGCTCACGACGCAGTATCTGGAGGAGGCCGACCGGCTGGCCGGACGGATCGCCGTCGTGGACGAGGGTCGCGTGATCGCGAACGACACGCCGGAGGCCCTGAAGTCGCAACTCGGGAGCACGGTGGTCGAGATGGACGTTCGTGGGAACGGCCGTGCGCACGACGCCGTCCGCGTGCTCTCGGTGCGTCTGAGCGACCGCGTCGAGCAGGAAGGGGAGCGCATCCGCATCACGTCCGAGCGGGGGGCCGACGTCCTGATCGAAGCCCTGCGCATCCTGGACGACCAGGGTATGGCGCCCGACGCCCTCACCGTGCGAGAGCCAAGCCTGGACGACGTCTTCCTGGCGCTCACGGGCCACCACGCCGAGGACAAGCAGGAGGACAAGCAACCGGAGCTCGCCACGTCGAAAGGGGGCGCAGCATGAGCTCGACCGCGGTTTCCGTTCCGGCGACGGACGATCGGGATCGAAGGATCCCCTTCGGAGCGGCGCGCGACATCTACGCCATCACGCAAAGGAACCTGATCGCCTATCGCCGCGTCCCGCAGCTGCTCGTGTTCTCCACGATCCAGCCGGTGATCTTCGTGCTGATGTTCCGGTACGTCTTCGGAGGGGCGATCACGCTGCGCGGTCTCCCCTATCCGTACGTCGACTTCCTGATGCCGGGGATCTTCACGCAAACGGTGGTGTTCGGCGCGATCGCGACCGCGATCGGTCTGTCGACGGACGTGAAGAGTGGGTTGATGGAACGGTTCCACTCCCTGCCCATGGCGCGCTCGGCCGTGCTCGCCGGGCGGACGATGGCCGACCTCATCCGCAACGTCTTCGTCGTGGTCCTCATGATGGTCGTGGGCTTCCTCGTGGGGTGGAGGATCCACACGAACGTGTTCGGGTTGATCTCCGGGGCGTTGCTCGTGATGCTCTTCGCCTACGCGATGTCCTGGGTCTTCGCCACGGTCGGCCTCGCGGTGGGCGATCCCGAAACCGCGCAGGCGGCCGCTTTCCCGGTGCTGGCCCCGCTGGTCTTCGCCTCATCGGCGTTCGTCCAGGTGGAGTCGATGCCGGCCTGGCTGCAGGTCTTCGCCCGCAACCAGCCGGTGTCCGTCACCGTCTCGGCCGTTCGGGCGCTGGTGAACGGTGGACCCACGGCGATCTACGTCGAGCACTCACTGGCGTGGTGCATCGGGATCCTGGTGGTATTCGCCCCGATCGCCGTTCGGCTGTATCGCCGCGCCGTCTGACGCACCTTGACCAGCGCCGAGAGGCCCGGATACTGTCGGGTTCCCCCCGGTGAAGGAGCCCCCCGACATGCATCGGCGCTGGTTCGCTCTGCTGCTTCCGCTCGCCCTCGTGGCCCTCGCGTGCTCTTCGCACCCAACGGCGTCGCCGCTGAACGCCGCCCGGACTCAGGAGGCGGGACGCGCCGACAGCAGCGCGGGGGGCGGCTCCGAGGAGGACGCGACCACCACCGCGCGCCTGGACGCGCTCGCCCAAGCTCGGGCGGCAGGCACCTTCGGACATCGCCGCCAAGCAGCCACGAACGACGCGACGACGGGTTGGGCAGGAGAGCAGGTCGTGAACCCCAACGTCGACGACTGGGAGCCGGCGGTGGCGACCGATCCGAACGATCCCTACATCTATATCCTCACCACCCGCTATGGGCAGCCGGCTCCATGCCAGTCGCACTGCCCCTCGCCCTACATCACGTTGACGGTCTCGTCGAACAACGGCGCGAGCTGGGGCGACCAGGTTCCGATCTGGGGCGTCAAGGGAAGCAAGGCGCAATACGATCCGACGATCACGGTCGTTCCCGACACCGGGATCGTGTACGCGTTCTTCCTGAACGCCGATCGCCACGGCGGCTTCTCGACCTTGTCCATCAAGTCGATCGACCATGGGCAGACGTGGACGGACCCCGTTCGCCCCAACGGACAGGTCTCGTGGACGGACAAGCCGGAGATCACCACGTCACCGAGCGGGCAGGACGTGTACGTCTCGTGGAACGGCCCCACCGGCGGCGACCTGTGGGTCGGGGTCTCGCACGACTACGGCGCCACGTGGAAGCAGATCAGGGTCGTCACGGGCCGGCGCTACTTCTACGCCTACGACGGGATCGTCCTTCCCGACGGAACCGTGATGTTCTCCGAGAGCAGCTTCCGATACACGTGCGCGGGCTCGGGCAGCTTCAACTGCGTCTCGTCCGGTCAGGTCTGGCATCACGCCGTCATCTCCCGCGACAACGGGGACACCTGGGAGAACGTCATCGTCGCCAAGGTGCCGATCGGAGAAGACTGCTTCTCGTTCGGGTGCGGTGAGTTCTACACGGGACAGACGTCGGTCGCGACCGACGCGAACGGACGCCTCGTGTTCGCGTACGAGGGGCCACTCATCGACGGAGGTCGCCAGACGAGCTACGTGACGATCTCCACGGATGAAGGTCGAAGCTGGGGCGACGCGACCGCCGTCTCCGTCACCGGTGAGGATTCGACGCAGCCGCGCGTCGTGGGAACCGGCAACGGCGACTATCGCCTCTGGTACATGCAGACGTCGGACGGTGATCTCCAGAAGCCCGACGGGACCCACTACTGGAACGTCTGGTACCGGAGCTCCACCGACGGCGGGCTCATCTGGAGCGCGCCCCTGAAGATCTCCGACGCTTCCGCGGGCGCAGCCCCGTACATCCATACCGATCCTTCGGGCACCACCGGGTTCGATGAGATCTACGGCGACTACGGTGAGATCGCGATCACCTCCGCCGGCAAGACGATCGGCGTCTGGGGCGAGGGGATCAGCTATTTCGGTCCCGGGGGATGTTGGTTCAACATCCAGACCTGATCGATCCGATCGCGTCCGCGCCTTGTCAGCCACCGGCGCGGGCCGGACACTGTCACGGCGTGGACGACCGGACGATGCTCCAGCGGGAGACCGACGATGTCGACCGCCACATCGCCCGGATCGCCGAGGAGTTCCGCGCCGGGTTCGAGGCGGTCGCGCGCATCGACCGGCCGGCCGTCGCGGTCTTCGGCTCCGCCCGGTTGCCCGAGACCGATCCCTGGTGCTCGCTCGCCGTCGAGACGGCGGCCGGCTTCGCCCGGGAAGGATTCGCGGTGGTGACCGGCGGCGGACCGGGCGTGATGGAGGCGGCGAACCGCGGCGCCCAGCAAGCGGGCGGCCTCTCGGTCGGCTTCAACATCGAGCTCCCCAACGAACAGGCGTCGAACGCGTACCTGGATATCTCCCACACGTTCCACCATTTCTACGCGCGCAAGACGATGTTCGTGAAGGCCACGGAAGGCTTCGTCGTGTTCCCGGGCGGGTTCGGCACGCTCGATGAGCTCTTCGAGTCACTCGTCCTGATCCAGACCGGCAAGATCCGACACTTCCCGGTCGTCCTGTTCGGCCGCGCGCACTGGGATCCGATGCTCGAGTGGATCCACGGGAGGGTGCTCGCCGAGAGGCTGATCTCCCCCGAGGACCTGCGACTGCTCACCGTGACGGACGATCCCGCCGGGACCGTTCGGAGCGTCGTCGACTGCTACCGGCGCGAGTGCGCGCACGTGTCGTGAGCGCGTTCGAGACCGACTTCCTGACCGACGGCGGTCAGACCGCCGAGTCGGTGTCGGCGACGCTGGTCGCGTTCATCGCCGCGGCGACGCGAACGATCGACGTCGCGATCTACGACTTCCACGCGCGCGAAGGGGCGAGCGCGCGGGTCGCCGACGCGCTTGAGGCCGCTGCGGAGCGAGGGGTCACGGTCCGGGTGGCGTTCAACGTGGAGCGCCCGCGTCACCCCGCGGCACCACGACCGATGGCGGCGAGCCCGGAGGAGATCGACGGCCTCGAGGTCCCGACGCGGGGCGTCCACGACGTGAGCTCGCTGATGCATCACAAGTACGTCGTGCGCGACGGTGCCAGCGTGTGGACCGGTTCCACGAATTGGACGGACGACGCCTTCTCCCGTGAAGAGAACGCGGTGATCCGCGTGGGGTCCCCTTCGATCGCGCACGATTACACGCGCGACTTCGAGCAGCTGTGGACGCACGGCCGGGTCGAACCGAGCGGCGGCGCCGGCACGGTCACGACGTTGGAGGGCGGCGTCACGATCCGTCCGTTCTTCTCGCCGAAGGGGCCGTCGCTCGCGCATCTCGTCGCCGAGCGGCTCGGGGCCGCGCGGCGACGTATCCGGATCCTGTCTCCGGTCGTCACCTCGGGCGCCATCCTCGGGACGCTCGCCGAGTTCACCGGGCGGGCGTCGTTCGATGTGGCCGGCGCCTACGACGCGACGCAGATGGAAGAGGTCATGTCCGCATGGCGCTCGGTCCCCGCCAACCACTGGAAGATCGGGGCGTGGCAGGCGATCGCGCCGCGCCTTTCCGGCAAGCGCTCGACGCCCTACGCCGAGGGCGCCGTCCACGACTACATGCACGCGAAGTCGATCGTCGCCGACGACGAGGTCCTCACCGGCAGCTTCAACTGCTCGCGTAACGGCGAGAGCAACGCCGAGAACGTCCTCCACGTGACGGCCGAGCCCATCGCCGAGCGCTTCGCGGCGTTCGCCGATGCGGTGGCCGCGCGCTACGCAGCGTCGCCGGGTCTCATCCGAAGGAGCAGTCGACGATGACCTTGTTCAGGGCTCGCTCGAGGACTGCGAGCTCCTGATCGTCGAGCTGCGCGACGAACAGCTCGGAGATCCCCCGAGCGTGGATGGGCGCCGTCTCACGGAGGCGGGCGATGCCCGCGTCGGTAAGCGTCACCACGACACCCCGGGCATCGGTACCCGCTCTCTCCCGGCGGAGGAGGCCTTCATCGACCAGCCGGGCGACGCGACGAGACATCCCAGATCGAGAGATGAGCGCGCGGTCGGCTAACTCCGTCATCCGCAACTCACCGTTTGCCTCCGCCAGCTGAGCGAGAACATCGAAGTCGGCCAGAGCGAGACCGGTCTCTCGTACCAGATCGGTGTC
>VAYF01000350.1 GCA_005883885.1 Actinomycetota bacterium
GCTGAACATGCCCGTGCTGGTCCACCGTGCCGCGACGAGGTCACCGTCCGAAAGGATCAGATCGACGACCATCCTGAGGTCCGGGAACGCGGCGCGGAAGGCGGCCGCGATCGCGGCCATGCCCGCGCCACCCGGGGCGGCCCGGGTGGACCGCAGGTCGTGCCGGACGTAGCCCGGCGCGAAGATCTCTTCCGCGGCGTCAACGTTGCCCTCGTTCCAGACCTCCTCGTAGAAGCGGCGGACGAGCGCCTCGTTATCCGGGACGGCCACGAGGACCATCCTCCTCCATTCATGGCCGCTGCGAGACTCTGCCCGATGGACGCGATCCTGCTTCCGGGGGCGATCGTCCCCGCCCGCATCGCCTACGAGGCGCTCCTGGGAGCGTTCGATGAGGACGTCAGCGCCCGGGCGAAGGAGCTCGAGGTGTATCGGACGAGCGAGGTTCCCCCGGCGTACGGGCTGGATACCGAGGCCCTCGGGATCGACCGGGCCGCGGACGAGGCCGGCTTCGAACGGTTCCACCTGGTCGGGTACTCGGCCGGTGGGGCATCGTCCCTTGCCTACGCGCTGACCCGACCCGATCGGTTGCGGAGCCTGACCCTGGCCGAGCCGGCGTGGGCGGGGACCGAAGGCCGGACCCTCGAGGAGGCGGCGGCGGCGGATCGGGCGATCGACGCGACGGCGCTGCCGCCCGACCAGATGTTGCCGGCGTTCATGCGCGCGCAGCTCGCCGACGGCGTCGAACCGCCGGATCCTCCACCCGGTCCCCCGCCACCGTGGATGGCGAGCCGTCCGGACGGGACCAGGGCGATCGCGACGGCGTTCGAACGGTTCCCGTTCCCGACCGCTGACATGCAGGCATTCGGATCCCCCGTCCTCTTCGTGCTGGGTGGGCTCAGCAACCCGGCGTACTACGGGCTCATGGCCGATCGTCTCGGAACGTCGTTCCCGGATTTCCGCCTCGAGGTGTTCGACGGCCGACACCACTTCGATCCACCGCACCGGGCAGAGCCCGAGCGGTACGCGCGGCTGCTCGAGGACCATTGGCGCCGGGCGGAGACCCGGTCACCGTGAACGACCGAGGAACCCACGGACGACCTCCTGGTATCGCACCGGTTCCTCCACGAACGTCATGTGTGCGCTCTCCTCGAACACGTGGAGCTCGGCTCGGGGAAGCAGGCGAGCCATCCGCTCCGATGCTTCGGCCGGACAGACGCGGTCGTAACGTCCTGCCAGCACCAGCACCGGTTGGGTGACTTCGGGGAGCCGGTCCTCGAGATCGAGCCCCCCGTCCTCGGCGGTCGCGAAGTGGCGGAGGACCTCGGGCGCGTAGACGGCGCCGGCCGATCGGCGCTCGTACTCCGCGATCCGCGGATCGTTCGGGTCCCGGAAATGGAACGGCAGCTGGTCGAAGAGGAGCCGTTCAACCTCCTCCGACGTCGTGACGCTCGATCCGCGCTCCCACGACGACGCGACCTGCTCGCGCAGCTCGGCCGGCTCGAACGACTCGAGCGCACCAGCGACGGCCTCCAGATCGCGGACGGATGCAACGCCGCCGCTCACGACCGTCGCGACGGCCTGGCCCGGATAGTCGACCGCGTTCTGCAGCGCCACGAAGGCGCCGGGCGGGGTGGGCTCCGATCGTCCTTGCGCGCGCTGGTCGACGAGCAACAGCCGAACCCCGTCGTCGCAGACGGGGTCCAGGTAGTCGCCGAACTCGTGATGGTCGAGCCCGGGCCCGCCGTGCAGGACGATCAACGGGAACCCGTCTTCAGGCCCTCGCTCCGCCACCCACAGCGAACAATCGTCGATCCGGACCGACGTCCCGGGACCGCTCATCTCATCCCCGCGGATCGCCCCAGACGTCCCGGCCGGTGAGCCGGAACCCGGACTCGCGTACCTTGTAGCGCCCGTTGATCGAGATCAGCAGCGGGGTGAGGCCCTCGGCGATCCTGGCCATCTGTAGACCCCCGCAATCCACCCACCTCATGCCGGGGATGTCGGCGATCAGGGACCCCACGACTGCCTTGGCGTCGGCGTCATCACCCATCACGAGGGCATCCGAGTCCACGTCCTGGTTCAGGTCCCGAAGGACGTCGGACGCGATCGTGTGGAAGGCGGCGACCAGCCGGGTGCCCTTGGGCAGCAGGGACTTCGCGAATTCTGCGGCAGAGCCGTGCCACGGCCGCAGGGCGTGGCTGGCTCGGCCGCCGACCGCCGTCATGAGGGGGCTCGTGCAGTCGCACACCACCGTTCCGGCAGCGAGGGCATCCTTGATCGTGTCGTAGACCATCGCCTGGCCGGCGAACGGGACCGTGACGAACACGACTGGCTTCCCCACCACCGATCCCGCGTTCACGTCTCCATCGACAGACGCGTCGAGACCGAGCGACGTCTTCGCTTCCTGGACGCTCGCGGCCGCCTTCTCCGCGACCCGCGAGCCGATCGTCACGTGGTGGCCGGCCCGCGCGAGTCGCAGCGCGAGCCCGAACCCTTCCGCGCCGGTTCCGCCGACGATCGCGACGTCCATGGCGGCACAGCGTAGCGGCTAGCCTTGCCCCGCCGTGGTCACCGTGACGAGCGTCACCGAGCTCCTCGTCGGGCTCGCCTGCCTCGGCCTCGGGGTCCTGATGTGGCCAAGGAACCGGTTCGTCGCGGTCGCGCTCGGCGTCGCCGGCCTCGTCGCGACGATCCACGCGGTAGCGGACCTCCTCTGAACGACGACCGAACGCGTGTGGTGCTAGCGCGGCCGGTATTCGCCGAACACGTCCCGCAGCGCGTCCGAGACCTCGCCGAGCGTCGCTCGTGCGCGGAGCGCTTCCTTCATCGCCGGGAGGAGGTTCTCCGTGCTGCGCGCCGCCCGCGCCACGGCCGCGAGCCCCGCGCGGACCGCCGCGTCGTCGCGAGAAGCGCGGAGCGCCCGCAGCCGTTCGATCTGACGGGCAACCTCGTCTTCTCCGATCCCCTGCAGCTCGGGCGAGGTCGTCTCGTCGACCTGGAACCGGTTGAGTCCGACCACGACGCGCTCCCCTCGCTCGATCGATCGCTGGATGCGGAACGCCGCTTCGTGGATCTCGTCCTGGTAGAAGCCCGCCTCGATCGCCGCGACCGCCCCGCCCATCGCGTCGACCTTCTCGAGGTACTCGGCCGCCGCCCGCTCGAGGTCGTCGGTGAGCGATTCGACGAAGAACGACCCGCCGAGGGGATCCGCCACCTCCGAGATCCCGGTCTCGTACCCGATCACCTGCTGCGTCCGGAGGGCGATCGTTGCCGAGCGCTCGGTCGGGAGCGCCAACGCTTCGTCGAAGGCGTTCGTGTGCAGCGGAGCGTCATCGAACGCTCGTCCTTCGCATCGAACCGGTCCCGCATGATCCGGGCCCACAGACGCCGCGCGGCACGGAACTTCGCGACCTCCTCGAAGAAGTTCATGTGGCACGCGAAGAAGAACGACAGGCGCGGAGCGAAGTCATCGACGCTCAGGCCGGCGTCGAGCGCCGCCTGCACGTACGCGATCCCGTCTGCGAGCGTGAACGCGATCTCCTGCGCGGCCGTCGCTCCGGCCTCGCGCATGTGATACCCGCTGATCGAGATCGTGTTCCAGCGGGGGATCCGATCGTTGCAATAGGAGAACAGGTCGGTGATCAGCCGCATCGAGGGCTCCGGCGGATAGATGTACGTGCCGCGTGCCGCGTACTCCTTCAGGAGGTCGTTCTGGATGGTCCCGGCGAGGTCCGCGGCGACGACGCCCTGTTCCTCGGCAACGAGTTCGTAGAGGAGCAGCAGGATCGCCGCGGTGGCATTGATCGTCATCGACGTCGACACCTCGTCGAGCGGGATCCCGGCGAAGAGCCGCTCCATGTCCTCG
>VAYF01000060.1 GCA_005883885.1 Actinomycetota bacterium
CCATCCCGGCCACGACCACCTGGTGCATCAGCGGCACGTTGACCGGTGCCTCGAAGACCTCGACGGCGAGCTCCCGCGAGCCCGACTTCTTCCCCGTCGCGTTGAGCACGTCGATCGTCGGCATCGCGATCACGCCCCCTTCCCCACCGGGGTCTTGACGGCCGAACGCACCATCAAGAGCCCGCCGTTCGGCCCGGGAACCGCGCCTTTCACGAGGAGCAGCCCGCGCTCCGGGTCGGACCGCACCACTTCGAGGTTGAGCACCGTCACGCGCTGGTTCCCGGACTGCCCCGCCATCCGCATGCCCTTGAACACGCGCGAGGGGGTGGCGCAGGCGCCGATCGATCCCGGAGAACGGTGCTTCTTCTCGACGCCGTGGCTGCCCTTGAGTCCCGAGAACCCGTGGCGCTTCATCACACCCGTGAACCCCTTGCCCTTCGACACCCCGACGACGTCCACGGTGTCGCCCGGCGAGAAGACGTCGGCCCGGACCTCTTGGCCGGGCGTGTACGTCGCGGCGTCGTCGGTCCGCAGCTCGACGAGGTGCCGGAGCGCCTCCGCCCCGGCCTTTTCGAAATGCCCCTTGGTGGGTCGGTTGACGTCGCGGGGACGCATCTGACCGTACGCGAGCTGCACCGCGTCGTATCCGTCGGTGCCCTGGCTGCGGACCTGGGCGACGACGCACGGACCCGCCTTGATCACCGTGACCGGCACGGCACGCGTCTCGACGAAGATCTGGGTCATCCCCACCTTCTCGCCGACGATCCCCTTGACGTCACCCATACCGAGCCTCAGAGCTTGATCTCGATGTCGACACCGGCGGACAGGTTCAATCGCTGCAGCTCCTGGACGGTCTTCGAGGTCGCATCCACGATGTCGATCAACCGCTTGTGCGTGAGCATCTGGAAATGCTCGCGCGAGTCCTTGTACTTGTGCGGCGACCGGATGACCGTGTAGATGTTGCGCTCCGTCGGCAGCGGGACCGGGCCGACGACCTTCGCGCCGGTGCGCTGGACGTGCTCCACGATGTCGCGCGCGGCGACGTCCAGCATCCGGTGGTCGTACGCCCGGAGCTTGATCCGGATCTTCGGTCCTGCCATCGAAGCGCCTTCTCTCTCTCGCTACTTCACGATCGTGGTCACGCGACCGGCGCCCACGGTGCGCCCGCCCTCGCGGATCGCGAAGCGCAGGCCCTCTTCCATCGCGATGGGGGCGATCAGCTCGACCTTCATCTCGACGTTGTCCCCCGGCATCACCATCTCGACGCCGTCCGGGAGGTTGGCGGTGCCGGTCACGTCGGTCGTGCGGAAGTAGAACTGGGGGCGGTAGCCGTTGAAGAACGGGGTGTGCCGCCCGCCCTCCTCCTTCGAGAGCACGTAGACCTGGGCCTCGAAGTTGGTGTGGGGGGTGACGGTGCCGGGCTTCGCGAGCACCTGGCCCCGCTCGACGTCTTCCTTGTCGATCCCCCGGAGGAGCACCCCGACGTTGTCCCCGGCGCGCACCTCGTCCAGGAGCTTGCGGAACATCTCGAGGTCGGTCGCGGTGGTCTTCCGGGTGTCGGTGATCCCGACGATCTCGACCTCGGCCATCTTCGCCAGGGTCCCGCGCTCGACCCGGCCCGTGACGACGGTGCCGCGCCCGGTGATCGAGAAGACGTCCTCGATCGCCATCAGGAAGGGCTTGTCGACGTCGCGGACCGGCTCGGGGATGTAGCTGTCGCAGGCCTGTAGGAGCTCGTCGATCGTCGCCCCCCAGGTCTCGTCCCCCTCGAGGGCCTTGAGCGCCGAGACCTTGATCACCGGGACGTCATCGCCCGGGAACTCGTAGGAGGAAAGGAGCTCGCGGACCTCGAGCTCGACGAGGTCGAGGAGCTCCGGATCGTCGACCATGTCGCACTTGTTGAGCGCGACCACGATGTAGGGGACCCCGACCTGGCGGGCGAGGAGCACGTGCTCGCGGGTCTGGGGCATGGGGCCGTCGGCGGCCGAGACCACCAGGATCGCCCCGTCCATCTGGGCGGCGCCGGTGATCATGTTCTTCACGTAGTCGGCGTGCCCGGGGCAGTCGACGTGGGCGTAGTGGCGGGCATCGGTCTGGTACTCGACGTGGGCGATCGCGATCGTGATCCCCCGCTCGCGCTCCTCGGGGGCCTTGTCGATCTGGTCGAAGGGGGTGTAGTCGGCCAGGCCCTTGGCGGCCTGGCGCTTGGTGATCGCGGCCGTGAGGGTGGTCTTGCCGTGGTCGATGTGCCCGATCGTGCCGATGTTCACGTGGGGCTTCGTGCGCTCGAACTTCTGCTTTCCCATCTTCGGTAGCTCCTCGGTCTATTCGCCCGTCACCCGGGCGATGATCTCCTTCGAGATCTGCGCCGGGACCTGGTTGTACGCGTGCAGCTGCATCGGGCTGTGTGCGGCCCGACCCTGCGTCTTCGAACGGAGATCGGTCGCGTAGCCGAAGAGCTCCGCGAGCGGCACGACCACGCGGATGATCTTCTGACCGGCGCGGTCGTCGATGTTCTCGATGCGGCCCCGGCGCGCGGTGACGTCGCCCATCACCTCGCCGAGGAACTCCTCAGGCGTGGTGATCTCGAACTCCATCACCGGCTCGAGCAGCGCCGGGGACGCCTTCTTCGCGGCCTCCTTGAGCGCCATCGAGCCGGCGATCTTGAACGCCATCTCGGACGAGTCGACCTCGTGGTACGTGCCGTCGATCAAGGCGGCGCGAAGGTCGACCAGCGGATACCCCGCGAGGACGCCGTTATCCATGGCCTCCTGGATGCCCTGGTCGACCGACGGGATGTACTCCCGAGGGATCGCGCCCCCGGTGATCTTGTTGATGAACTCGTACCCACCGCCGGGACCCGTCGGCTCGAGATCGAGGACCACGTGGCCGTACTGGCCGCGACCGCCGGTCTGCCGGATGAAGCGCATATCCACCTTGTGGACGGGCCTGGTGATGGTCTCGCGATAGGCGACCTGCGGCTTCCCGACGTTCGCGTCGACGTTGAACTCGCGCCGGAGCCGGTCGACGATGATGTCGAGGTGCAGCTCGCCCATCCCCGAGATGACCGTCTGCCCCGTCTCCTCGTCGAAGCGGACGACGAACGTGGGATCCTCATCCGCCAGCTTGCCCAGTCCGCCACCCAGCTTGTCCTGGTCGGCCTTGGTCTTCGGCTCCACGGCCACGCTGATCACGGGTGTCGGGAAGCTGATCTGCTCGAGCACCACCGGATGATCGGGGTCGCAGATGGTGTCCCCGGTGGTGGTGTGCTTGAGACCTACCACCGCGACGATGTCGCCGGTATAGGCGGCTTCCATGTCCTCACGGTGGTTGGCGTGCATCTGCAGGACCCGCCCGATGCGCTCCTTGCGATCCTTCGTCGCGTTGAGCACGTGCGAGCCGCTGTGGAGCACGCCCGAGTAGACCCGAAGGTAGGTCAGCCGTCCGACGTAGGGGTCGGACATGATCTTGAACGCGAGCGCAGCGAAGGGGTCCGCGTCGTCCGGCTTCCGCTCGACCCGGTCGTTCTCCTTGAAGGGAAGATGACCCTCCACGGGCGGAACGTCGACCGGGCTCGGCAGGAAATCGACGATCGCATCCAGGAGCAGCTGGACGCCCTTGTTCTTGAACGCGGAGCCGCACAGGACCGGAACCCCGAGACCGCCGAGCGTCGCCGCGCGGATCCCTCGCTTCAGCTCCTCGACCGTGGGCTCCTGCTCATGGACGAACTTCTCGAACAGGGCCTCGTCGTGGTCCGCGAGCTTCTCGAACAGCCGGTGACGTGCCTCGCGCGCGGCATCCAGGTACTCCGGCGGGATCTCCGTGTCCTTCCACTCCTCGCCCATGTCGCCCTCCCAGTAATGGGCGTTCATCTGGACGAGGTCGATGCAGCCGTGGAACTCCGACTCGCTCCCCCACGGGAGCTGGAGCACCAGGGGATTGGCGTTCAACCGGTCGACCATCATCTCGACCGTGCGATCGAAGTTGGCACCCGTTCGATCCATCTTGTTGACGAAGGCGATGCGCGGCACGCCGTAGCGGTCGGCCTGCCGCCAAACGGTCTCGGACTGCGGTTCGACGCCGGCGACGGAGTCGAACACGGCCACGGCGCCGTCCAGCACGCGGAGGGAGCGTTCGACCTCCACGGTGAAATCGACGTGTCCGGGCGTGTCGATGATGTTGATCCAGTGGCCCTTCCACTGACAGGTGGTCGCGGCCGAGGTGATCGTGATCCCGCGCTCGCGCTCCTGCGCCATCCAGTCCATCACGGCGGTCCCCTCGTGGACCTCGCCGATCTTGTAGGCGCGCCCCGTGTAGTAGAGGATCCGCTCCGTGGTGGTGGTCTTGCCCGCGTCGATGTGGGCCATGATCCCGATGTTGCGCGTGCGAGCGAGAGGGTACTCGCGGATCGCGAGTCCCTTCCCACCCTTCTTGACGTCCTGCTCGGTCGTCGTCACGTGCATCATCTCCGTGGGGTTCGCCGCCATCAGCGGGACCCCTGGTCAACGGAAACCCGCCCCGGGAGGCGGGCCGTGAGGTTCTCTTCCATCACCAGCGGTAGTGCGCGAACGCCTTGTTGGCCTCGGCCATCTTGTGCATGTCCTCGCGCCGCTTCACCGCGGCGCCGGCACCGTTGGAGGCATCCATGATCTCGGCGACGAGCCGTTCGGACATGGAGTTCTCGCGGCGCGCGCGGCTGAAGTTGACGAGCCAGCGCATGGCCAACGTGGTACCGCGCTGCGGCTTCACCTCGACCGGCACCTGATAGGAGGCGCCGCCTACCCGTCGTGACTTCACCTCGAGCAGCGGCCGGACGTTCTCGACCGCTCGCTTGAGCGTGATCGCCGGGTCGTTGGCCGTCTTCTGGCTTATCTGCTCGAGCGCGTCGTAGACGATGTGCTCGGCGACGGTCTTCTTCCCGCTCAGCAGGACCCGGTTGATCAACTGCGTGACCAAGGGGTTCTGGTAGACGGCGCCTGCCGTGTCGAGCGTCCCGCGGACGATCGTGTACCGAACACCACCGAGGTCCTTCGGGCCGCCGCCATGCACCAGCACGATCGAGTGCTCCTGAAGGTTGTGCCCCTCGCCCGGGATGTAACACGTGACCTCGACGCCCGTCGTGAGGCGGACACGTGCCACCTTGCGCAGGGCAGAGTTTGGCTTCCGAGGCGTGATGGTCCAGACACGAGTGCAGACACCACGCCGCTGGGGGTTCGCCTTCAGCGCGGGAGCCTTGTTCTTCTTCTTCGGGGTCTCGCGACCCTTCCGCACGAGCTGTTGGATCGTGGGCATGGTCCTCTCGTCTGCACTCTGTCGTTGTCAAACACCGGAGCCGGGTATCAACCGCAGCTCGCGAGCCGCTCCGGGTGCGCACGCGCCATGGAGGGGCGACCGCATCCCGGTTGTTCGAAGCACGCTCGGCAGGCTCGCCAACCCGAGGCGCAACCTCTAAGGCTATCGACCTACTCCCCGACGCGTCAACCACCAGAAGAAGAGGGGGGGCGGTGTGCCTGCCGCGCCCGGTGCGAGGTGCGTCGGAAGTGTAGCGGAGCAGCGGTCCTGGCACCTCCGTTGGTAGCGTGCCCTCGTGTCGCTCGACCTCGAACGGATGCGCGTCGCCGCCCGACGAGCCGCGCTCGTGGGCGGCGACGCGATCCGGGGCGGACGACGGCCCGCGCAGGGCGAGGCCAAAGGCCGTCCGGGGGATTGGGTCACCGAGGTCGACGTCGCGAGCGAGACCGCGATCAGGTCGTTCCTCCAGGAGGAAACACCGGACGTGCCGATGCTCGGCGAGGAGTCGGGAGGGGTGGTCGAGGGCCTGCGCTGGATCGTCGACCCGCTCGATGGGACCACCAACTTCCTCCACCGCTTCCCCGCTGTCGGGGTATCCGTCGCGCTCGTGGAAGATCAGGTTCCTCTCGCCGGCGCGATCCACGCGCCTTTCCTGGGCGACACGTGGCATGCAGCACGCGGCGCGGGTGCGACCTGGGAACCAGCAGGCGGGGCCCCGGAACCGTGCCACGTATCCCGACGTCCGCCCGAACGGGCGGTGGTGGGAACGGGATTCCCGTTCCGCCGGAAGGACCGGCTCCCGAGGTACCTGGCCGCGTTCACCGCGGCGTTCGAGCGGTTCGAGGATCTCCGTCGGCCGGGCGCGGCGTGTCTGGATCTGGCCTGGGCCGCGTGCGGGGTGTTCGACGGTTTCTTCGAGCTCGGTCTCGCGCCGTGGGATGTCGCTGCCGGCGGCCTCTTGGTGCAGGAAGCCGGTGGGCTCGTCACCGACTGGGACGACGGACCGGGCTATCTCGCGGGCGACATCCTGGCCGGCTCGCCCGGGGTGCATGATGAGCTGCGTCGGATCGCGGGGAGCCATGGGCCGGCGTGAACGAGACCGGATCCGGGCGTGGGCCGAGGGACTCGTCGATGAGCACGGCGAGGCGGTCGCGCGGCTGATCGCCGTCGACCCTCCCTTGCCGGCCGTCGCGATCGAGGTGGTCCCGGATGGACCTCCGGGCGTGACCGGGGGATTGACGATCACCCTGAGCGAGCGGTGGTTCCGCGAGCACCCGGACGACGTCGGATGCGTCGTGCACGAGCTGACGCACGCCTACATGCGCGCGCCCGACTACGACGCCTCCACCATCTGGCTGATCGAGGGCCTCGCCGACCACGTTCGCGACGTGCTCGGGTTCGACGCGTCATGGACCTTCGCGCATTTCGAACCGGGGAAGGCGACCGCCGGGTACCAAACGACCGCCGATCTCCTCGCATGGCTGGAGCGGCGACGTCCCGGGGCCGTGTCAGAGCTTTCTCGCCGCTTGGCCGACGGCAGCTACCGCGAGGCTGACTTCGCGAGGGTCGGCGGGGCGCCGCTGCCGGAGGTGGTGGCCGCGTACGAGGCAGATCGCGCCGGAGGGCCAACCGGGTAGGAACAGGGGCGGCCTGCCGGCCGCCCCCGATCCCCTGTTCTCCGTGTCGGACTCAGGCGTTCGCGCACACAGCCTTCGCGGTGACCGACCACGCGCCCGACGTGCTGCTGCCCTCGAACACGCGCACGGTCCACGCGCGGGCGGTCCTCGGGAAGCTGGCGCGGACGAGCAACGACCCCACGACGCCGACGCGTCCATGCAGCGAGGATCCGCCGCCGAGCACCTTCTTCCCGGCGGGACAGATCGCCGAGACCGACTTCGCCCTCGAATTGCTGGGCGAGGTATGGGAAACGGTCGTTCGTCCACTCACCCCCGCCGGACCTGCGGGACCGGCCGGACCGATACCCGGACCTTCCGCCTGCACGACTCCCAGGGTCACGTTGTGGCCCAGGAAGCAGCCACTGACGCACGTGTCTGAAGCGGTGATGAGTGCGTCGCCATTCACATCCACGAGACCGTTGGACGATGCCGGGGGAGTCGGGCTGAAACCACACGTCTGGCCAAGGACGTTCTCGACGCCGACGACGCCGACGGAACAGTCGTCCCCGTCGATCGTTCCATCACCGTTGGCGTCCACCTTCCCGGCGATCGTGGACCAGGCGAAGTCGGAATCGATGATGCTCGGGTCGTTCGGAGCGCCCGCGTCGAAGACCTTGGGCAGCGGCCACCCGTCCGGGACGGCGGACCCGTCGGCCGTCGCGAACTGCCCATCGACGACGCCGATCGTGACCCCATCGGCCGTGCCGTCATAGCCGATGAGCGTGCAGTCGTCGGAGGCGTTGATGACGCCATCGCCTGCCGTCCCAGCGTTGGGCGTAGCCCCCCAGCTATCGCAATCGACTCCCCCGTTGATGATGCTGGTATCGCCGAAGAACGCGGATGAGTCGTCCGAACCGTTGACGACGCCATCTCCGTTCAGGTCGGCGAGGTTTCCGAAGATCGTCGGGGACACCCCTCCCGTGAGGGCGCTGGCCGTTGCCGGCCCTCCGGCGAGGAACATCGCGCCGAGCAACACGATGCTCGCGACCGATACAGACCCGAACCGTATGCGTCTCGAAAGAACCTTCTTACCCATCGCTCCTCCCTCCGATCGGTGCGGTCACGCGAGGTCGCACCCGTCGGCATGAGAGAGCAGGTCACATCCCCCCTTCCATGCCCTCTTCATCATCGTTGCCGCCCAAGCTCTGACGAGCGCTGAGTCATGCACACCGTCATCGGACGACCATGCGTCGACTCATCGCGCGGCTTCCAGCGGCCGACCGGATGCGTTCGCAAGGGCCTCCTTCCGATGGATTCCTTCCCCACGCAACACCCTGCGGTCTAGCGAACGATGGGGCGGACGTCAAACCCGCTGGTGGTCCATCGACACGGACGGGGCCAACGCCGTGAATACACGAAGGCGCCCCCTTCGGGGGCGCCTTCGTCGCGTTGCCACTCTCGAGGGTGGCGCTGCCGGAGACGGTCAGTCTTCGGTGGCGACCGTCCCTCCCAGCATGCGTTCCGCTTCCTCGCGCGTGATGCCGACGAGGGCCGGCTCGCCGCTCTCGGAGGCTGCGGCCTCGGCCATCTCGCGCTGACGTTGGAGCCAGTACTCGGGGATCGCCTCGGGCTTGATCCGCACCTGGATGTTGCGGTAGCGATGCATGCCCGTGCCCGCCGGGATCAGCTTCCCGATGATCACGTTCTCCTTCAGCCCGAGCAGGGGATCCGACTTGCCCTGGATGGCTGCGTCTGTCAGGACTCGAGTCGTCTCCTGGAACGAGGCCGCCGACAACCACGAGTCCGTTGCGAGTGAGGCCTTCGTGATGCCCAGCAACACCGGTCGAGCGGACGCAGGGATGCCGCCGTTCTCGACGATCTCCGCGTTGCGATCCTCGAACAGCCGCCGGTTGATCAGGTCACCCGGGAGGAAGTCCGTGTCGCCCGGCTCGATGATGTGGACCTTCCTGAGCATCTGCCGCGCGATCAGCTCGATGTGCTTGTCGTGGATGGTCACGCCCTGCGAGCGGTACACCTGCTGCACCTCGTCCACGAGGTGCTGCTGCAGCGCGAGGACGCCCTTGACGCGCAGGATCTCGTGCGGGTTGACCGACCCCTCGGTCAGCTGCTGGCCGACCTCGACACGGTCGCCCGTGACGACGGTCAGCCGAGCCCGGAACGAAACCGGGTACTCCACCATGTCGCCGTCCTCGGAGGTGACCCGGATACGCCGGACGTGCTTCTCGTCGTCATCGTCGATCTGGACCTCACCGGCCAGCTCCGTGATCTGCGCCTCGCCCTTGGGCTTGCGCGCCTCGAAGAGCTCCTGCACGCGCGGCAGACCGTGGGTGATGTCCTCACCCGCGACACCACCCGTGTGGAACGTCCGCATGGTGAGCTGGGTCCCCGGCTCGCCGATCGACTGAGCGGCGATGATGCCCACGGCTTCGCCGATGTCCACCAGCCGGCCGGATGCGAGAGAGCGCCCGTAGCATGCCGCACAGACACCCACCTCCGCCTCGCACGAGGTGACCGATCGAACACGGACCTCGATGACGCCGGAGTCGACGACGACCTGGGCGAGCTCGTCGGTGAGCTGATCGCCCGCCTTCGCCACCTTCTTCCCGTCGACCTTGACGTCCTCGGCCAAGACGCGACCGAACAGCGAGGTGTCGACGTGGGCGTGCTTCGTGATGGTGCCGTCGGGTCGACGGACGTTCACGATCGCGGGGATCGAGCGATCGGTCCCACAGTCCTCCTCGCGAACGATCACTTCTTGCGCGACGTCCACCAACCGGCGGGTCAGGTAGCCGGAGTCGGCCGTCCGCAGCGCCGTATCCGCGAGTCCCTTCCGGGCGCCGTGCGTCGAGATGAAGTACTCCAGGACGGACAGACCCTCGCGGAAGTTGGACTTGATCGGCCGGGGGATGATCTCGCCCTTCGGGTTGGCAACCAGACCACGCATCCCGGCGAGCTGCCGGATCTGCATGATGTTCCCACGGGCACCCGAGTTGGCCATCATGTAGATGGGGTTCGTCGGGGTGAACTGAGCCTCCATGGCCTCCTTCACCTCGTCCGTCGCCTGCGTCCAGATCTCGATCAGCTCCTGGCGACGCTCATCGTCGGTGATGATGCCGCGGCGGTACTGCTGCTCCACCTTCTGGGCGCGCTTCTCGTGATCGTCCAGGATGGCGGCCTTCGTCGGCGGCGTCGTGACGTCCTCGATCCCGATCGTCACGCCAGCCCGGGTCGCGTAGTGGAACCCGAGGTTCTTCAGGTCGTCGAGGACCTGCTCCACCTGCGCGCGATCGTATCGATGCACGACCTCATCTACGAGACGGGCGACGTCGCCCTTCAGCACCGGCTGGTTGCGGAACTCGAAGTCATCGGGGAACGCGGCGTTGAGCATGGCGCGCCCGATCGTGGTCCGCACGACGGGCGCACGACCCTTCCACTCCTCGGCGGCAGGGTCGTAGCCTTCCGGCAGCATCTCGGCTGGGAGCGCCTTGCCGGCGATGCGGATACGAACCGGGTCGTGCAGGGAGTGCCCCCGATCGAGCGCGAGGAGCGCCTCCGACACCGACCCGAACGCCGGGGTGTCTTCGTCCTTGCGGTCCTCGTTCTGAGCGAGCGAGAGGTAGTAGAGACCGAGGACCATGTCCTGGGTCGGGGTCGCGATCGGACGGCCGTGTGCCGGGGACAGGATGTTGTTGGTCGACAGCATCAGGATCCTGGCTTCGGCCTGCGCCTCGGCGGACAGCGGCAAGTGCACCGCCATCTGGTCTCCATCGAAGTCCGCGTTGAACGCCGTGCACACGAGCGGGTGGATCTTGATGGCCTTGCCCTCCACGAGCACGGGCTCGAACGCCTGGATCCCGAGCCGGTGCAACGTGGGTGCCCGGTTCAACAGGACCGGGTGCTCGCGGATGACCTCTTCGAGCACGTCCCACACCTGTGGGCGAGCGCGCTCCACCATCCGCTTGGCGCTCTTGATGTTCTGAGCCAGGGCCTGATCGACCAGCCGCTTCATCACGAACGGCTTGAAGAGCTCGAGCGCCATCTGCTTGGGCAGACCGCACTGGTGCAGCCGGAGCTCCGGACCGACGACGATGACCGAACGCCCCGAGTAGTCGACTCGCTTGCCGAGCAGGTTCTGGCGGAAACGACCCTGCTTCCCCTTCAACATGTCTGAGAGGGACTTCAGCGGACGGTTCCCGGGCCCGGTGACGGGCCGGCCACGCCTGCCGTTGTCGAACAAGGCGTCGACGGCCTCCTGGAGCATCCGCTTCTCGTTGTTCACGATGATCTCGGGCGCCTGGAGGTCGAGCAGTCGCTTGAGGCGGTTGTTCCGGTTGATGACGCGCCGGTAGAGGTCGTTCAGGTCCGACGTCGCGAACCGGCCACCATCGAGCTGAACCATGGGACGCAGGTCCGGCGGGATGACCGGGATCGCGTCGAGCACCATCCCGAGCGGGTTGGACTTGCCCTCGGCGAAGTTGGACGCGACCTTCAAACGCTTGATGGCCTTCAGGCGACGCGTCCCTTTGCCGTTCTCGATCTGGTCCCGGAGGGCCTCGGCTTCGACCTCGGTGTCCATGTCGGCAAGCAGCCGCTTGATGGACTCGGCGCCCATACCGCCGTCGAAGTAGTCGCTGAAGCGCTCCCGGAGCGACCGATAGACGTTGTCGTCGGCCACCAGCTGCTTCACGCGGAGGCCCTTGAACGCGGTGAGGACATCGTCGAGGTGCTGAGAGTCGCGGCCGGCGGATTCGTGGATCCGCTCCACGTCGCGCTGCGCCTCGCGCTTCGCGGCGGACAGCTGAGCGCCCTTCGCGCCTTCGCCCTCCAGCTCCTTGAGTCGATCCTCGAGCTCCGCGAGCCGCTTCTTGACGTCGTCGTCGCGCTCGGACTCGATATCGCGCTTCTCCGCCTCCATCTCGGCTTCGATCTCGGGCAACGCCTTGTGGCGGCGGTCCTCGTCGACGCGGGTGACCACGTAGGCGGCGAAGTAGATGATCCGCTCGAGGTCCTTGGGTGCCAGATCCAGGAGGTATCCCAGACGAGACGGGACCCCCTTGAAGTACCAGATATGCGTGACCGGCGCCGCGAGCTCGATGTGGCCCATGCGGTCGCGGCGGACCTTGCTCCGGGTGATCTCGACCCCGCACCGCTCGCAGATGATCCCCTTGAAGCGCACGCGCTTGTACTTGCCGCAGTGACACTCCCAGTCCCGCGTGGGGCCGAAGATCCGCTCGCAGAACAGACCGTCCTTCTCCGGCTTCAGCGTGCGGTAGTTGATGGTTTCGGGCTTCTTGACCTCGCCGTTGGACCACGCGCGGATCTGGTCCGCA
>VAYF01000351.1 GCA_005883885.1 Actinomycetota bacterium
ACGGTGCGGCGCGCACTGTCTACGTCGTGAGCACGACGATCGTGACCCACGGCCAGGTCGAGTCGACGATCAACCAGACCGACTGGTTCGCGCCGTCGCTCCGGCTCTCGCTCCACGTCGAGTCGCACACGAAGGGCACCTACGGTCCGGTCACGTTTGCCGGCGACCTCACGAGCGATCTGGAGTCCGCCAAGCCCCGCTGAGCCTGCAATGCCGCTGACCTGCAATGCTGCGCCACATGTCGGTAGCCGCCCCGAGCCTCAGCCCGCTGCCCCCCGTCGAGCTGGTGCGCCCCGGTCTGTGGAGCATCCCGGTCCCGATCCCGAACAACCCACTGCGCTACGTGTTCGTCTACGCGTTCGAGACCGACTCGGGGCCGTTCATCGTCGACGCCGGATGGAACACCGATGACGCGTTCGCGACGCTGTCGGAGGGCATCGCCCACACGGGGGCCGACATCAGCGACGTGCAGGGCGTGCTCGTCACCCACATCCATCCCGACCACTACGGGCTGGCGGGGCGGGTCCGTGAGGCGTCGGGCGCGTGGGTCGCGCTTCATCCCGCCGACGCCGCCCTCGTGCAGGACCGTTACGCGGAGCCGACCGACCTGCTCCAGCGCGTCGGCAACATGCTGCGCCGGGTCGGCGCGCCGGCGGAGGAGCTGCAGTCGCTGCAGAACGCGTCGATGCCGGTGCTTCCGTTCGTCACCGCGACCGTGCCCGACATCCTCGTGGAGGACGGCGACAAGCCGGAGGTGCCGGGGTGGGACCTACTGGCGATCTGGACGCCGGGTCACTCACCCGGTCACCTGTGCTTCTGGGAGGACCGCAACCGCCTCATGCTGTCGGGCGACCACGTGCTGCCCCGCATCACGCCCAACATCCCGTTCCACCCGCAGGCCAGCGCCGACCCCCTTGGCGACTTCCTGCGCTCGCTCGAACGGCTCGAGGCCTTTGACGCCGACGAGGTGCTGCCGGCCCACGAGCACCGGTTCGTGGGCCTCGACGCGCGCCTGGCCGAGCTTCGCGCTCACCATGAACACCGCTTCGCCGAGGTCGTGAACGCGATCAACGAGGGCGTGACGACCGCCTGGGACATCGCGGCGCGCATGCGCTGGTCGCGTCCGTGGGACCGGATCGAGGGCTTCATGCGCCGGGCCGCAGTCGGCGAGGCGATGGCACACCTTCGGGCGCTGGAGAACCGGGGCGTCGTCCGCGAGGTCCTCGGCGAGCCGTCGCGATGGGAGCTGGTCACGAGCTAGGTGCGCCGCCTACGGTCCGCGACCGTGGTGACCGCGGGCGCTCGCATCGCTTCGATCTGGTCGACTCCAGCTACGCGATCGGCCTCATGGCCCGCACGACACCGGCGTGGCGCGAGGTGTACGTCCGCATCCTTGACGAGCTGATCGAGCGCCACACGAGTTGGTGGTCGGCGAGCGACTGGCTCACGCAGTTCGGTCCCGACCCCGAGCGCGCTTCGTATCCCGACTTCTACCGGTTGCTCATCCCTCCGGACTTGTGGGGCGACTACGACGCGCCCGGATGGACGGCGAACGGTGTCGAGCCGTGGGGCGTGCAGATGGACCCGATCGCTGCCGACGGAATGCTCTTCTACAAAGGATTCTTCCTCGTGTTGCTCGGCATCCGATCGCTCGTGTCCGGCGACGATCGGTGGAACACGTCGTTCGAGATGATCCGCGACGGCGACAACTCGTTCACCTGGACGCACTCCACCATCGCCGCCCATCTCGCCGACCAGTGGCGCCGGATGCCGAAGGGCGTGCACTGCGAGAACACCAAGATCTGGCCCTACTGACTGACTGGCGCCGGCCTCGGTCTGAGGCTGCACGACACCGGCCACGGTACCGACCACGCGACGGCGTTCGACGACTGGTGGCCGTTCGCCCGCGACAACTACCTCGACCTCGGCACCGACGCCCCGCCGCAGACGGTCTCGCTGTACTACGACCCGATCCTGGACGTCCACCACAGGCTGCCCGTGATGGTCGCGACCGTGATCGGCGAAAGGAACACCGGTGTCGCGTTGCTGCTGGCACGAGAGTGGGGACTCGACGACATCACGTCGCGACTGGCGACCGCCGCGGACGCAACCTACGAGCCCACATGGGACACCGACCGTGGCGAGTTCACCTGGGGCTTCGGACTCGACGAGGAGCATCCGCGCGGGCAGTTCAACGCGATCATGGCCGCGGCCGAGGCGGTGACAGCGGGGGCGTGGGCGGCGTTGTCGACCACATCTGCGTCGAACATCGACGGCGAAGTGGTCGGCGTCGACTTCCCGACCGTCGCGATGCGCCGGGCCGAGTGGGTGGATGATGAGTTGTGGCTCGGGACGGCGCCGATGAACGACGCTGCCGTCGGTCAGCCGACGTCATGGCGTGTGACTGGCCTCGCCGACCCGTCCCGGTGGACGGCGAACGCGTTCGGTGACGTGCCGGTCGAGACGCGGGTCGACGGCCGCGACCTCGTCGTCGAGACGGTTGTGGGGGCACACACATACGCCGTCTCGTCGTGAGCCCCACCGATTCGTTTGATCGCGACGCCTACCTCTCGAGGCTCGCTGTGGAACTTGAGCCACCCTCAGCCGAGGCACTCTTCAGGCTCCACCGCGCGCACGTCGAGCGAGTGCCCTACGAGACCCTCTGGATCTTCCTTGGTGAGCGTTGGACCGTGGATGCCCGGAGATCGGCGGCGCGCATCGCTACTCAAGCGCGCGGCGGGTACTGCTATCACCTGAACGGTGCATTGAGCGAGCTCCTTCGCTCCCTCGGCTACTCGGTGACTCGTCATGTCGGAGGCGTGCATGGCCCCGGGGGCGCGAGCCAGGACGCGATGAGCAACCACCTCGTGCTCACGGTGCGCGACCTTCCAACGGATGACAACCCGGGTGGCGTGTGGTACGTCGATGCCGGCCTCGGCGACGCGCTCCACGAGCCTCTGCCGCTTGTCAGTGGTGCGTGCGACCAGGGCCCGTTCCACCTACTGCTCGCGCAAACGCCGGATGGCGTCGGCGACTGGCATCTCACGCACGATCCGTCGGGTTCGTTCGCCGGCATGTCGTGGCGCTCGGCACGTGTGGAGATGGACGCGTTCGCCGAGCGTCACGGGTGGCTCTCGACGTCTCCGGAGTCCGGGTTCGTAAGAGTGCTGTCGGCGCAGAGGCGAGATGCGACCGGCGTCGACGTCCTGCGGGGCCTGACGCTCAAGCGGATCGGCGAGCGAGCGACCGAGTCGATAATCACCACCCCGACGGAGCTGGCCGATGCCCTTGCCGACGTCTTCGGCCTCGACATCGGGCGGGCCGGCGAGCAAGCACGTAGCAAGTTGTGGACCAGAGTGCATGCCGCGCACCTCGAGTGGGAGGCCACAGGGCGTGCCTGACCGAATGGCGAGACTCGGCCAGTTCACCCGGCAAACATGAGCCTCCACGAGCCGGCGTCGGTCACGACCACCCCGCCGAAAACAGCGGCTCCATCGTGGGCCGTGGTTAACCTCGATGCATGGCCCGGCTCGACTCGACGACGCGAGCCGACCTTCCGAACAGCGCGTTCGCCTACGTGGACTCCCGGGGCCGGCGGAGGCTGCCGATCCACGACGAGGCTCACGTCCGGAACGCCCTCGCTCGATT
>VAYF01000349.1 GCA_005883885.1 Actinomycetota bacterium
ACAGAGGCTGCGGCCGATAACCGGCACTGCTCGACGAGTCCGCCCCCGTTCGGCGCGCTGTCGGCCGACGCGGCCGCCGGCAGGGCGAGAGCGGCGGAGAACGCCGCGGCGAGGGCGACGGCGAGCGCGGCAGACGAGCGGCGGCGGATGCGCATGGTCAGACATTCGACCTGGGCGCGCCGCAGCCCTTCGGCGCAAAACCGGATCATTCAGACGTTGTGGCCGATCAGCGACTGCGAGCGCGGTCAGCTGAGCACGTCCTTGCGCCGGAACCACCACCAGGCCACGCCGAGGAAGACGGCGACGTACGGCACCGGGAGAATCAGGCCGCGGACGATGTCGCCGCGCGAGCCGTCGGGTGCGAACAGGTGCGTCCACGCCTCGAGGTGATGGGTGGGTAGGCCACCGCGCAGGCGTCCCAGCGCGGGGATGGCGTCGAGGATCTGGGCCACGACACCCAGGCCGACACCCGCGCCGACGGCACCGGTGACGGTGTCGGTCATCGTCGACACCATGAACCCGAAGGCGACCATGCTCGACATCGACCACGCCACGTACCCGGTCGCCTGGACGAGCCGCCAGACCGCGTCGCCGGTGCCGGACACACCCGCCAGGCGCTCGACGAACGGCACCTTGAAGCCGAGGAGGAGCCCGCCCGCGCTGAGCGCCGTGAGCGAGATCAGCACGGTGGCGACGATCGAGAAGATGGCGACCACCGCGAGCTTGCCGCCGAGCAGCCGCCCTCGAGGCACCGGCCGCACGAGCAGGTAGCGCAGGTTGCCCCACGCCGCCTCCCCGGCGATCGCGTCGCCCGCAAACAGCGAGACGACGACGATCAACAGGAAGTGGCTCGTGGCGAGCAGGGCGGCGACCGGAACGAACAGCCCCGAGCGACCGGCGACGAAGAAGAAGAAGTCCCTGCCGCCCTCCGGCTGCCGTGGCGGGTTCGTGCGAAGGGCGATCGCGATGATGAGCGGCACCGCGACCACGAGGCCGAGCGCCACCCAGGTGCGCGGCCGCCGGAGCTGCTTGGCGAGCTCGGTGCGGACGACGGCGCGGATCACGGGTCGGCGCGCACGAGTTCGAGGAACGCGTCCTCGAGGCGATGGCGGGCGGTGACCGTCTCGACCCGGATGCCGGCCGCGACGAGCGCCGCGACAACGTCGCTGCGGGCGACCTGGTGGAGCCGCACGGCCAGCCCGTCGCCCTCGAACACGACGTCGGTGACGCCGTCGAGCGTGGCGAGAGCTCGAGTCGCCGCGCCGCGGTCGTCGACCTCGATGTACGCCGATCCCGACGCGGCCAGCACCTCGGCGACCGGGCTGTCGGCCACGACCCGGCCGTGATCGAGCACTACGACGTGGCCGCACACCTGCTCGACCTCGGCGAGGAGGTGGCTCGAGAGCAGCACCGTCACAGCGCGCTCGCGCAGCCGGACGACGAGGTTGCGGATCTCGCGCATCTCACCGGGATCGAGCCCGTTGGTCGGCTCGTCCAGCACGAGCAGCCGCGGGCGTCCGAGCAGCGCCCGGGCCAGACCGAGGCGCTGTCGCATCCCGTGGCTGTACGTGCGGACGCGCCGGTCCACAGCGGTACCCAGGCCCGCGACCTCGAGTGCCTCGTCGACGTGGGCGTCCTCCCAGCGGGCGCCCGCCGCCTCCCACCACAGCCGCAGGTTCCGGCGCCCGGAGAGGTACGGGACGAACGCGGGCTCCTCGACGAGGGTGCCCACGTCCCGAGCACCATGCGGAGCAGGGTGGTCTTGCCAGCGCCGTTGGGCCCCAGGAGACCGCAGACCTCGCCTTCCGCCACGTGGAGATCGACTTGGTCGACGGCGAGGACGCCGCGCCGGAACTGCTTGGTGAGGCCGGCGGCCTCGAGGACCAGGGGCACGGTCCCTGTCTACCGGAGGACGCTGGCAAGATCAGGGCGCGAACGCCGAACCCGACCGTCATCGCTGGCTGGAGCGCTCAGCCCTCTGAGCGCCGGCGCCGGCGAGTCGTCACGACGACGACCGCGGCCACGATGGCCACCGCAAGCGCAAAGCTC
>VAYF01000061.1 GCA_005883885.1 Actinomycetota bacterium
TTACGGGCCGTGACGACCGCGCCGTTCTCCCGCGCGGCCTCGAGGACGAACACGGCATCCGCCTGCGGCGCGCGCTCCCTGATGAACGGCCGCGACGCGGGTGAGCCGACCTCCTCATCCGGGTTGAGGATGAAGATGACCCGGCCGAAGGCCGTGCCCGTCGACCGGAGGGCCTCGATGGCGAGGATCCCCGACACCAACCCTCCCTTCATGTCGCAGACGCCGGGCCCGAGGATGCGGTCCCCGTCGAGCCGCAACGGTCGAGCGGCGGCCGTCCCGTCGGAGAAGACGGTGTCGGTGTGGCCGATCACCAGGCTGGTCCCGGACGCTCCGCCATCCTGCTCCGCCACGACGAGGTTCCCGAGCGGGCCGCTCGGGCCGTCCACCGGATGTCGCTCGACGGACCAGCCGTCGGTGCGCAGCCAGTCGGCGCAGCGATCGACGACGCGGTTGACGCCCTCGACCGAACCCGTCCCGCTGTCCACGGCGACGAGCTCGCCCAAGCGCTCGACGAACGCCTCCTCGCGGCCCTCCAGGTGGGTGGCCAGCCGAGCTACGCGTCCTCCGATCATCGCCTCCCCACGAGGGCTCGCTGGTACTCCCAGATCGACCAGTCGAGCGTACGCGGGCTGAGGCCGAGCCGCTTCGCGACCTCCTCGAGCGCCTCGACGGCTTCGAGCTCGTTCACCGTTCGGCCGATCGCACCCGCGACGAACCGAAGGATATGGACGTCCGGCTTGACGGTCTCCACTCCCAGGCGCATCACGAGCCCGTGGTACACGGCGGTCCCGAGGCCCTTGATGTGGCCCACGAAATCGTCGGTGGTCGACGACACGGCCCAGGCCCGAAGCGCGGCGAGATCCGCGACGTTCCGTCCGCGGAAGTACGAGACGAGACCGCGGAGCTCCCCCGCACGTCGCCAGTGGTGGTACCCCCACAGGTACTGCGCCAGCTCGTCGTTCCCGCGCTGGTCGGCGGGGAACCGCTCGAGCACCCCTTCCAGATCGTCGAGCGTCCGGATCTCGTCCCACCGGTTGTCCGCGAAGTACGTGCTCGCTCGCTGGACCGTCGTGGTCGCGTTCTGGTAGTCCATGACGGTCTCCAGCAACGCGACGACGAAGTCCGTCGCCACGTACCCGTTCTGCGTGAGCGGCACCGCTCGGCACCGCGACACGAGCTTCGCGAGCTCCTCCTCGTCGAGCATGGTCTCCTCACGGACATGGTGACAGTTCTGTCATCCGGAGCTCCCGGCATTTACACCCCGGTGCGCCCGGGGCTAGCGTCCTCGTGGTTGGGGGGCACCGCGATGGATCCGTTGATCGGCGCCGGTTCAGTGAGCGCCTGGGTGGTACCGGGCGTCATCTTCCTCGTGGTGATCGTCGCGTCCGCGGTCGGCCTCCTGTGGATCCGGTCCGAGCATCTCGAGACGCTCCACGCGGTCCCGCTTTTCTCGGGTCTGTCCCGGCGTGACCTCATGAGCGTGCTCCGTTCCACCTCGGGTGTCGGGTACGAACGCGGGGGCGAGTTGGTGAAGGAAGGCGACACCGGGAAGGGCTTCTTCATCATGACGAAAGGGACCGCGGCGGTGTCCGTCGGGGGAACGCAGGTCGACACGCTCGGTCCCGGGTCCTACTTCGGCGAGATGGCCGTGCTCGACGGCGGCCCCAGGACGGCCACCATCACGGCGACGGGTCAGGTCTTCGTCCTGCATCTCCCTCCCGCCACGCTGTCTCGCATCCTCGACACGCAACCGACGATCGCTCGTCGGATCGACGAAGAGCTCACCCGGCGGCTGTCGTCTGCCGGCGAGCAGGTCATGCCGGCGGATCGCGTCGACCGCGCTCGTCTCGCGGACCTGTCGGCGCGGCTCCGACGCATCAGGAACCCGGATTGGGCGACGGCGCCAGACGCGAAGAGCCGTTGGCTCGGTCTCAGCAGGCTCTTCGCTCGCGGCACCTGAGGCTGGGTGAACGGAGCCCTACGTTTCGAGCAGGTCCTTGAGGTTGTCCAAGACCGCTTTCCAGCTCTCCTCGGAGATCGCCTTAGCCTCCTGCGAAGGAAGGTTGGTCTCGGCGACCGTGAGGGTGGTTGCCCCGTCACGATCCGTGAGCGACCAGCTGACCTCCTGGTAGTGCTCCGGACGATCCGGCACGCCCGAGGCCGGGCTCCAATGGCTGTGCACGAGGAGCGTCGGCGGCTCGAACCGGAGGATCGTCCCCTTGTCCTCGTAGGGCTTCCCCTGCCACTCGCCTCGGTGCACGATCGGGCCGCCGACCTGCCAGTCCGTCTCCGTGTCGACGCCGAAGAACCACCGCTTGATCAGCTCGGGTCTGGTCAGCGCGTCCCACACGTCCTCGATCGGGGCGCGGATGATGACCGAGGTCGTCGTTCCGAGATCGATCATGACGTCCTCCCTCCGTGCTCGGTCCTTGGAGCTTCCATCCCCCGTGAGAGCCCTGCGTACGCGGAGCTCAGGAGGAATGATCGGCGACGAACGTGACGACGAGCACGACGACGCCGGCGACGAGGCACGCGATCCCGATCCACAACCACATGCGGGAGCCGGTCATGAAACTGCCTTTCAGCGTCCCGTAGCCCTGGAAACGCCCGTGAGCGCCACCGATGTGCGGGACGACCGGATCCTTCCCTTCACGCGCGTTGTCGCGGCCGCCGTGATCGTGGTCTTGGTCTTCGCGTTCATCGTCCTGTTCCTCCTCCCGGGGCAGACCGATCGGCGGTTCGCCTGGACGATCCACCCGTCGATGACGGCCATGTTGATGGGCGCGGGGTACGGGTCGGCGATCTACTTCTTCGTGCGGGTCCTCACCGAGCGTCAGTGGCATCGGGTCGGCCTCGGGTTCCTGCCCATCACGGTGTTCACGTGGATGATGCTCGGGACGACGTTCCTGCACTGGGGCCGGTTCCGCCACGGCTCCTTCCCGTTCGACCTCTGGTTCTGGATCTACCTCGTCACCCCGGTGCTCGTGCCCGCCGTCTGGCTCGTGAACCGACGGCACGATCCCGGGACGGTGGAGGCTCGCGACGCGCGGTTCGAGGTGCGGGTCCGCCGGGCGCTGGTCGCCACCGGCCTGGTCCTGGTCGCGATCGCCGCGTGGATGTACATCGACCCCGAGGGCGCGGTCGCCGTCTGGCCGTGGGGACTCACCACGCTGACCGCGAGGGTGATCGCCGCGTTCGTGGCCCTTCCCGGCGTGGGATGGCTGGCGATCGCCGCGGACGGGCGCTGGTCCGCAGCCCGCGTCATGACCGGAACGACCGCGCTCGGCCTGGTCCTGCTGCTCGTCGCCGTCGCGCGGTCGTGGCACGACTTCCACCACGCGAACGTCCTCACGTACGTCTACTTCCTGGGGTTGGTTGGGACCCTCGCGGCGATCGCAGGGCTGCGGGCCTGGATGCTTCGCCGGATCGAAGCTGGTGACGGTGTCCGTTCCGAGCCGGAACGGACCGCCTGAACCGGTCCCTGCCGCCATCCGTAGTACGGAGGAAGCCGGCGATGGGGAGGGAACGATGATGAAACGCGTCTTCTCGCTGCTGTCCGCGATGGTGTTGGGCCTGTTGGTGACGACCGCGTCCGCGGGTCACGCAGACACGCTCGCTGCCAACAGGTATCAGGTAGCGAACCTCGTCTCGGATGTGCCGGGCGCGGCCCCCCACCTGGATCCGAACCTCGTCAACGCATGGGGGCTGACCAGAGGCCCGATGACCCCGTGGTGGGTCTCGGATAACGGCACCGACCGCTCCACCTTGTACGACGGCACGGGGACCGCGATCCCGCTGGTCGTGAAGGTCCCGGGCGCCCCGACGGGCGCGGTGTTCAACGGCGGCCCGGGGTTCGTCGTGAGCCATGAGGGGTTCTCCGGCCCCTCGCTGTTCCTGTTCGCGACGGAGTTCGGCACGATCCGCGGCTGGAACCCCGGCGTGCCGCCGCCCGCCCCCTCGACGAAAGCGTTCAACGTGGTGAACCGTCACGGCGCGGGAGCCGTCTACAAAGGTCTCGCGATCGCGACCGGCACCGAAGGTGACCTGCTCTACGCGACGGACTTCGTCAACGGCCGCGTCGATGTGTTCGACGCCGCTTTCAACCGGGTCCACAAGAAGGACTTCGTGGATCCGAACCTGCCATCCGGGTACGGACCGTTCGGCATCCAGGCGATCAACGGGACGATCTTCGTCACGTACGCGAAGCAAGACCCCACGTCGTCCGATGAGATCCACGGCCCCGGCCTGGGGTTCGTCGACATGTTCGATCCCGAAGGCCAGTTCTTGGGGCGCGTCGCCAGCCGTCACGCGCTGAACGCGCCGTGGGGCCTCGCGTGGGCTCCCTCCGATTTCGGCCGCTTCAGCGGCGATCTGCTCGTCGGCAACTTCGGCGACGGCAGGATCAACGCGTACGCGCCGGGAGCGAACGGCGGCTTCGAGCACGCTGGCGTCCTTCGCGGCGCCGGCGGCGTGCCCGTCACGATCGACGGGCTCTGGGCGCTCGAGTTCGGGACCGGAAGCGTTTCGGGACCGACGAACTCGCTGTTCTTCACGGCGGGGCCCGCCGACGAGAGCCACGGCTTGTTCGGGGTGATCAACGCGGCTGCGTGATCACCGCCTCGCTGCATCGGATGAGCCCCCGTCTCCCGCGGGGGCTCATCCATCCGTCGGTTGCGAGCGCCGGCTGCCCGTGGGCGTACCACCGCTCGACCAGCGACTACTTCCGCACCCCGCATCCGGGGGGTCATGCCTGCCGGACCTCGGGGCGCGGGGTCAGGTGCTGCTCGCGTTCGATGCCGCCTTCGTCGCGTTGCTGTCCCTGCTGCAGGCGATCCGGTATCGGATGGGTCGCTCCTCGGTCGGCTCGGGGATGGCAAGTTCACCCGGCCGCCCGACACCAACGGTCCTAAGACCTCCGTAGCCTTCTTCCATCACTCACGTCATCAGACATCGAAGGGCTACCCCCGTTCATCCCTACCTTCCCGTTCCTCAGGAGAAGCATCTCGTCGAGGCCGACGTCAAAGGGAACCGCGCGCGGCCGCGTCCGTTGGAGGCGTGGGAGGGCCGCCGTCTCCAGCTGGACGGGCAGGAGTTCCTCCGCTTCCGCGGGCTCTGGTCGCGCGAGGACGTTCCCGCCCTCGTCGAGGAGTGGGGTTGCTTGGGCATCGACCGAGCAGCCGCGCGGTCCGAGGCACGGGGCAAGCACGGGTGGACCGAGCTGCTCGTCGACCACCCCGGACCACCCGGGGCGATGTACTCGGAGCTCTTCGCGGACTGGATCCGGCTGAGCGGCCTCATGGACTACGCCGTGGGACTGTTCGGTCTGCAGCACGATCACGCGGCGATCGGGGCGCTCGTCGAGGTGCTCCGTGCTCCGGCGGGGGGTCCACGCGACCCCGAGCAGATCCGCGCCGGCTATCGCGACGAGGGGTGGCTGCGCGGGATCCTCGGAGGAGCGGCGAGGATGAACATGTCGTGCGAGTTCGACGCGGACACGAACTCCATGACGCTCGTCAGCCGCGATCCGTCGAAACGGGGCGGGCAGCCCGGCTTCAGCGCGATGATGGACCTCCGGCTCACGCCCGACGGGATCGCCGAGACGCTCGCCGGGCTCGTGAACGATTGGCTCCCGCCGCTGCACCCGTACCTCGCCTCGGAGGGTGGTGCGTTCCACCTGGCATACCGTCCCCCCCCGGATCTGCTCTCCACGCTGTGGATGCAGTTCGCGAACGTGTTGACGGCGGAGCGCGCCCTGAAGGTGTGTTCCTTCGACGCCTGCCCGGGGCCGCCCGCCCGCCCGCACCTCTTCTTGTGGCGGTACGGCTCCGGCGCGACCAGCGCGAAGAACAGCACCTCGAGGTACTGTCACCCGCGCTGCGCGAGCGCCGCGAGCGCCGATCGGCGCCGCGAGGGAGACAGGATGGACCTCGAGGCGCGCGATCGGACCCCCGACGTCTCGATCGAGCTCCCCGGCGCACCCGCCCCCGAGCGCGACGAGGAGCGTCCGGCTGAGGGTCGCACCGCGTAACGATCGCCGCGGCGCCCGCAGGGCGCGGCGGCGTGGATCCTTACCTTCTTCTTACCCCCGCGGGGGATCAGGTGCTGCGGTCTCCGAGATGATTCCTGCAGCATGCCGCGCGCAGGGCAACGTCGCAGGCGGACATCCTCGCACCGGGCCGAGGAGCTCGCTTCGGGCCGGCGAAGGGCCGCCGCCGCCAAGGGCGTGCTCGCCGCGTGCGGCGCTTCCGCCTTCGTCGTCGCGATGGTGTTCGCGCGCCACTCGTACGCGGGCCATCCGAAGGAGCCCGTTTCCGCGCTGGCCGCATCCCCGCGGTTCGTCCGGATCGTCCGGCGGAACCTCCTGCAGGCGGGCGTCGTCGCGCCGGCAGAGGCCCCGCCGGGAGCCGCGACGGCGGTGTCGTGAGCGATCACCGGTTCACCGCGATGGGCTGCGAGGTCCTCGTCGGCGGCGCGACCCGTTCCGAACGTGCTGCGATCGAGCGGCTGTTCGCGGAGCGCGAGGCCGTCTTCAGCCGCTTCGTCCCGGGGAGCGAGTTGAGCCGCGTCAACGCGTCGGCAGGGCGCGTGATCATGGTCTCGCCGCTCTTCGCCCAGACCCTTCGAATCGCACTCGACGCCGCGGCGGAGACCGAGGGGTTGGTGGTGCCCACCCTCGGGGGAGCGCTCCAGGCTGCGGGCTACACGCGCGACTCCTCGGCGCTCGCACCCGACCCGGCGCCTCCCGCTCCCGCGCCGCCCGCAGGCTCGGTGTTCGCGCTCGGACGCTTCGTGGGGCTCGACGCGGGCGTCACGCTCGATCTGAACGGCGTCGTGAAGGCGCTCGCGGTCGACGACGCGGTCGCGCTCATCGGCGGTGACGGGTTCGTCTCGGCGGGAGGCGACGTGGCGGCCCGCGGCGAGCTCACGGTCGCGCTTCCCGGCGGCGGGTCCGTCGCGTTGCGTGCAGGGGCGCTCGCGACGAGCGGGAGCACGAAACGGTGGTGGCTCCGCGGCGGGAACGTCCAGCACCACCTGATCGACCCGCGCACCTCGCGTCCGGCTGAGACCCCCTGGTCCCAGGTGACGGTATGCGGCGCCTCGTGCCTTGCGGCGGATATCGCGGCGAAGGCCGGCTTCCTGCTGAGGGAGCGCGGCCCCGCGTGGCTCGACCGGAAGGGGATCCCGGCCCGGTTCCTCACCGCCGATGACGAGATCACGGCGAACGCCGCATGGCGCACGAGCATGGGCGAGTCGGCCCCGTGCATCTGACCTCGAGCCCGATCGACTGGTACGCCGCTCGTGCCGGCGGCGTGGTCGCGTACGTCCTCCTGTCGGCGAACGTGACGATCGGGCTGCTGATGACCGGCAAGAAGTCGATGAAGCACTGGCCCCGGTTCGCCCTGGAAGACGTGCATCGTTTCGGCGGCATCCTCGTCGGCACCTTCCTGGTCCTGCACATCACGGCGGTCGCGATCGACGCCTACCTCCCGTTCTCGCTGACCTCGCTGGTGGTTCCCCTGGTCGCCTCCTACCGCCCGATCTGGACCGCGCTCGGCATCGTCGCCGCGGAACTGCTCCTCGCCCTCGCGTTCACGAACCACTACCGGAACGTCCAGATCAGCTACCGGTTCTGGCGGCGGGCACACTTCGTCAACTTCGTCGTGTGGGGCGCGGCGACGCTGCACGGGCTCGGGAGCGGGACCGATCGCAGCGCTGCGTGGTTCGTCCTGATCGATGCCGTCGCCGTCGGAACCGTCTGCGCGCTCATCACCTGGCGCGTGCTCCGCCGCTGGCGGCCCTCGGCGTCGCTCCTTCGCATCGCCCCGGTGGCCGCCGCGCTGATCGCCGTGGTGTCGATCGGCGCGCTCGCACGCGGGCCGTTGCGGTTCCAGCCGAAGGAGTGGAACGCCGCGAGCTTCAGCGACACGTTGCAGGGCCGGATCCTCGTCAACAACGGCGTCACGCGCGGGATCGTGTCGATGGCGGGCAACGGAACCGGGTCGCAGCGCGTGCTCGTCCGCGCGGACCTGTTGGTGTCACCGCAGCGGTTGGTCTCGACCGAGTTCCAGATGGAGTACCTGCCGAGCGGCGCGCTCTGCACCGGCACCGTGACGCAGGTGCACGGGTCAAGCTTCCGGGCGACGTGTCACCTGCCGGACGGCGCGGCACGCTACATCGACGCCCACTGGCCGCAGAGCGTCGATGGGACCGTCACCGGCGGGGTGCTCACGGCTCACGCGTGATCGCCGGCCGGGAGCGCTCCCGATCGGAGCTCCTCGGCCCACTCCCGCAGCCTGGGGAGGTGCTTCGCGTAGTGCGCCGGTCCCGCTTTCTCGATCCACCAGGCCGCATCCTCGGACACTTCTGGAAGCGACCGGAGCGTGCGCAGCGTCTGTGCCCTCGCGGCCTCGGCCTGCGCGTGCGTCTCCCGCAGCGTGAGCGGTCGGAGCGCGTCCAGGAACTCCTCGTTCTTCGCGTCGATGTCGAGCTCGCCCGCTCGGTAGGTGCCCACGCGGATCCGTTCGAGCGCGATCCCGGCCTCGGCGAGCCAGCTGCCGAGGTGCCCGATCAGGTCCTTCACCGACCATCCTTCCGGGAAGTAACCGGGGGTCTCGGCCTCGGCCGGCGACAACGGGTCGATCAGCAGGTGGAGCTCGGTCCAGCCGGCGTCTTCGTCCCGGAGCAGGTCGTCGATGTTCATGCGTAGGTCCAGTCCGGCTGCCTGTGGACGTAGTCCACGTCGTACACGAAGCGTCCCGAGCGATCCCGGTCGACGATCTTGTGGAAGGGAAGCTCGCGCGGGAGCGGACAGTCCGCCCCGATGTGCCGGCGGAACTCCTCGTCGAACACCTGCACCAGGCTCTGCATCAACAGGCTCTCACCGGTCGGGAGCGCACACTTCTGTCCATCGGTCGAGCTTCGGGATCGGACGAGGACGAGCTCGATGTCCCGCTCCGAGCCCCGCCCCGACTCGAGCGTCGCCAGCGCCTCGGTGGCCTCGCCGGTGCCGAACTTACAAGCGGGACATTGCCCGCACGATTCGACGGACAGGAACCGCGAATACCGATACGCGGCCTGGACCATGCACGCCGAGTCGTCGAACACCGCGAACCCGCCCGCGCCCAGACCGGAGCCCACCTCGCGCATCGAGTCGAAGTCCATCGGCGTGTCGAGCTCCTGCGGCACCATGACGGTGTTCGATGCACCCGGGAAGATCGCCTTGATCGTTCGGCCTTCCTGCGCGCCGCCGCCGGCCTCCTCCACGAGCGAGCGCAACGGGGAGCCGAGGGGAAGCTCGAACACACCCTCGCGTTGGACGTCGCCGCAGACGGTGAACACCATCGTGCCGGGGGAGTCGACGGTGCCTGTCGCCCGCAGCCAGTCGGGGCCCTCTCGAAGGATGTGCGGCACGTTCGCGAGCGTCTCGACGTTGTTGACGAGGGTCGGGTTGTCGT
>VAYF01000062.1 GCA_005883885.1 Actinomycetota bacterium
CTGGAGCGCTGGGCCGACGCGCAGCCCCACGAGCTCTCGGCAGGCATGCGGCAGCGCGTGGCGCTCGCCCGCGCGCTCGCCGCCGACCCCGACGTCCTGTTGGGCGACGAGCCGTTCGGCGCCCTCGACGCGCAGGCGCGCGAACTGCTGCAGCGCGAGGTGCAGCGCGTGTGGGTGGAATCGGAGAACCGGAAGACCTTCCTGTTCGTCACCCACAACGTTCGTGAGGCGACGCTCCTCGCCGATCGCGTGCTCGTGATGTCGGCGGCGCCCGGCCGCCTGTTGGAGGAGTTCCGGATCCACGCTCCGCGTCCACGCGATCTGGACGACGTGCTGATCGCAAGGGTCGTGTCCGAGATCCACGCCCTCTTGATGCGGGAGGTGGATGCGAGTGTCGCGCGCGAGATGGCTCGCTGAGGAGCTCGGGCCGCCGCTCGCCGGCGTTGCCGGGTTGCTCGCCATCTGGGCGATCGTCGCGGCGGTCACCGACTCCGCGGGGATCCCGGCGCCGTCCGTCGTCTGGTCCGCGTTCCTGGACGGGATGCGGGATGGAACGCTTCCCGACGCCGCGGCCAAGACCCTGATCCGGCTCGCTTTCTCTTTCGTCGTCGCCGTCGTCTCCGGGACCGCGCTCGGGCTGGCGCTCGCGCTCAACGGGTTCGCACGCCGGGCGATCAGGCCGATCGTCGTGGCACTGCAGATCACCCCGTTCGTCGCGTGGGTGCCGCTCGCCGTGATCTGGTTCGGGGCGACGGAGCGGGCCGTCGTGTTCGTCGCGATCGTCGGATCGTTCCCCTCGATGACCCTCGCGACGCTGCAGGCCATCCGTCAGGTACCGCCGCTCTACGAACGTGCCGGCCGGACGCTCGGCGCCCGGGGATGGTCGCTGTACCGCAAGATCATCGTGCCGGCCGCCCTCCCCGGGATGATGGCGGGTCTCCAGCAGGCGTGGGGGTTCGCTTGGAAGGCGTTGATGGCCGGCGAGCTGATCGTCGCGGCAGCCCACGCGGGGCTCGGCCACCTCCTGGACCCGCGCAGCGGTGCGAGCGTCCCGACCCTGTTCGCGGCCCTCGCGGTGATCGTCGTGATCGGGGTCGCGGTGGATTACCTGGTGTTCGGCCAGCTCGACCGGAGGATCCGTCGCCGGCGCGGGCTGCTGGTCGAGACCTGACCCGTCCGGCGGTCGATCAACGCTCGAACGGGTTCTCCGGCGTCAGCAGCTCGACCCGGACGGGCGAGGCGAAGTCACGGAACCGGTCGCCGTCGGTCCGCGAGCCCACCACGAACCCATAGTGCATCGGGACCGCGATCTGCGGTTGGATCACCTTCGCCAGTCCCGCGGCCTCATCCGGACCCATCGTGTACGGGCCGTCGCCGATCGGCAGGAACGCGACGTCCGCCTTGACGGCGTCGAGCTCGGGGGCGTGGTCCGTGTCGCCCGCGTGGTAGTAGGTCCCGCCTCCGAGCTCGACGATGTAGCCGACCCACCGGTTCTGCTTCGGATGCGAAGCGAGCCGATGCTCCACGATGTTGTAGGCGGGCACCGTGGTGAACCGGAGGCCATCCACCTCGTGCGACTCACCCGGGGCGACCGGCGTGACGTCGCCGCTCAGCTCCTTCGCCACGTCGTGCGGCGCGATGAGCTTCGTCGATGCGGTCGAGAGCCGATCGATCTCGTCCGGCTGGAAGTGATCCTGATGCGCGTGCGTGATCAAGATCCAGTCGGCCGGCGGCGCATCCGTCGGTGTTCCCCACGGATCGATATAGACGGTTCGCTCGGCGTCTCGCCACCGCAGCGCCGCCTGCCGGAACCACGTGATGGGCTCGAGCATGCTGTCTCCCTCCGACTCGGGGACGCCCGGTAGTCTGGCAGGCTATGGCGGAACGGCTTGGGCGGGAGCGCGGGACGGGTGCCCGAGCTTCGCTCTCCCTCTTGCGGCGCAACCGCGACTTCCGACGGCTCTTCCTCGCGTCCGTGATCTCGCTCGGCGGTGATTGGTTCCTGTTCGTCGCGCTCGGCGGGTTGGTGATCGAGGTCACCGGAGAGGCCTTCGCCGTCGGCGTCCTGATCATGGCGCAGGAGCTCCCGATCTTCCTGGCGACCCCGTGGGCCGGGTGGCTCGCCGACCGTTTCGATCGACGCCGGCTCATGATCGCCTGCGACATCGCGCGAACGGGCCTCTGCGTGGCGTTCCTCGCGGTCGGGCCTCGGAACCTCTGGCTGGCGTACGTGCTGCTCGCCGCGTTGTCGGTCTTCGCCGCCGTCTTCGACCCGGCGTCGTCCGCATCGATCCCGAACGTCGTCGACCCGACCGACCTGCCGACCGCCAATGCTTTGAGCGGTTCGCTCTGGGGCACGATGCTCGCTGTGGGCGCCGCCCTCGGCGGGATCGTCTCCACCGTCTTCGGACGCGACACCGCGTTCACGGTCGACGCGGTCTCGTTCGCCCTCTCCGCCCTCCTGCTCGCGGGGATCCATCGCCGCTTCTCCGAAGACCGGACCGACGAGGACCACGTCGGGATCACCCGCGCAACCGTGGAAACGGCCCGCTACGCCCGGCGCGACCACCGGGTTCGAGCCCTGATCTCGGTGAAGTTCGGGTTCGGCCTTGCCGCCGGCGTCCTCGCGCTCGTGGCGGTGTTCGCCCGGCAGGTGTTCCACGGCGGCGATGTCGGGTTCGGCTTCCTGATGGCATGCCGCGGCGTCGGCGCGTTGATCGGTCCGTTCCTGGGGCACCGGCTCGCCGGCCGCGACCATGAACGCCTGATCCCGACGATCGCGACGGCCCTGGCGGTGTTCGGGGTCGGCTACATGGCGCTCGGCGCGACGCCGACGCTCTGGCTGGCGGGTCTGAGCATCCTGGTCGCCCATCTCGGCGGGGGGGCGCAGTGGGTGCTGTCCAGTTATGGCCTGCAGCGGCTCGTCGCCGCCCGGATCCGCGGCCGCGTCTTCGCCTTCGACTTCGCGTTGATCACGCTGTCCCTCGCCGGCTCGAGCCTCATCGCCTCGGCGCTCGCCGACGCGATCGGGCCGCGGCCAGCCGTCATGATCGTGGGCGGGCTGGCGCTCGGGTGGGCCGCGCTCTGGTGGTACCTGACCCGGGACGTCCGCGCCACGCCGATCTTCGAAGGATGCGGCGAAGCGCCGACCGAGCAGCTCGCCCCGATCGCGCTCGCGGTCGAATAGCGCTAGGACGACGGCGCCGGCGGTGGAGGAGGCGCGTCCCCCGGCTCCGACCGGGCGGGCGCCGTTCCGGGGACCGGCGACCCTGGCTGCCCGGGCTGCCCGCCGAACGTCACGCCCGGCGTCTCCCCGACGAAGTCGACGTGGGGTACGCCGCCTTCGCCGCGCAGCGCCTCGTCCACCTCGAAGAACTGCTCTTCGGTGAACCCGAACGAGCGCGCGACCAGGTTCGAAGGGAACGACTGCACACGGCGGTTGTAGTCGCGCACGTTGCTGTTGTAGAAGCGACGGGCGGTCTGCAGCCGGTCCTCGGTGTTGGAGAGCTCGGATTGCAACGCCAGGAAGTTCTGGTTCGCCTTCAGATCGGGGTAGTTCTCGGCGACCGCGAACAGCTGCCGGAGGGCGGCGACCAGCGGTCCCTCGGCAGCGGCCTGCTCGGCCGGCGATCCCGTGGCGGCCGTCGCCATCGCGCGGGCCTTCGTGACGTTCTCGAAGACCTCTCGTTCATGGGAGGCGTAGCCCTTCACGGTCTCGACCAGGTTGGGGATGAGGTCGTACCGGCGCCGGAGCTCCGTGTCGATGTTCGCCCAGGCGTCCCGCACGAGGTTCCGCTGCGAGACGAACCGGTTGTAGCTCGCGATCCCACCGAAGACGATCAGCAGGATCACGGCGAGCAGGACGATCAAGACCCACACGATGCAGGCTCCTTCCCTCGGACCTGACGTCGATGCGACCCCGGCAGCTTAGTCCGAGACGGGATACAGCGAGAACACCACCTTCGGCACGTGGTCGACGAACGCCTTGGCCGTCCCGATCAGCTGGACGAGCTCCGCCGGAGGGATCTTCGGACCCGCCACGAGCACCCGATTCCCGACGACCTCGATGCCGTAGTCGGCCCCGTGCGCGAGCAACCACTGCATCATCCTCCCGTCCACCAGGTCGTTCGCGAACTTGCGGTCGTTCCCGCGAACGTTGAACGCCCGGTTGAACGCTTCGTCTTCGAACTGGATGTCGTGGAACGACAGCGCGCCGGCGACGCGGGTGAAGAAGGTCTCGTGACCGATCGACAGCTCCGGACACGCGGCCCCGATCGGCACGATCGCGCAGTCGAACCGGGAGTACGAGCGGCTCGTCCTGCCGTTGGAGTCGGTGGACTCCTCGTAGTACCAGTAGTCGAACGCCCGCAGGTCCAGGCCCTGCCACACCCCCGAAAGGACGTTCTCCAGGCCGCGGCCGTCACCCTTCTGGAACAGCGCGAAGGGCTCGCCGAGCAGGCCGAACGGGTCCTCGAGCGAATACGACAGCCCGAGCTGCCGAGCCATCGTTTGGAATCCGAGCCGGCGCCGCTTGGTCGACAGGTAGCTGAGATAGGCGATCAGCCCGACGAGGGCGACCCCACCGACCAGGATCAGGATCAGCCCCCACGGCGTGCCCGGGGAGGAGAAGACCTCCGGCGGCGGGGGTGTCGGCGGTCGCGGCGTGTGCTTCTTGGCCGCGACGATCATCAGCAGCTCGAGCGTCACGACCGGAGGCTGGCGGACCGGGCCGCCCGACGCAAGCAGCCTACGCCGCGTCGATCGTCAGGGAGCCGTCCTTGACGTCGACGCGAACGGTCTCGCCGTCGTGGAGCTCACCCGCGAGGAGCTTGTCGGCGAGCGGGTTCTCGAGCTCACGCTGGAGCAACCGCCGAAGCGGCCGAGCGCCGAACGCCGGGTCGTATCCCTCGCTCGCGAGCAGGTCGTACGCCGCCTCGGAGAGCTCGAGGGTCAGCTTCCGCTCGGCGAGCCGCGCCGCGAGGCCGCGCACCTGGAGGTCGACGATCGTGCGGAGGTCCTCACGCGTGAGCGGCTCGAACACGACGATCTCGTCGATCCGATTGATGAACTCCGGCCGGAAGTACGCGCGGACGTCCTCGAGGATCGCGTCGCGACGTTTGTCCGGGGCGAGCGACGGGTCCTGGAAGACGGCGGAGCCGAGGTTCGACGTCATGATCACGATCGCGTTCCGGAAGACGACGCTGTAGGGGCGACGACGGACCGCCTCGGTCAGCTGGCCGCCCTCTTCGTACCCCACGTATCCGGGTGGCGCACCCACCAGTCGCGAGACCGTGTGGCGCTCCTGGTACTCGCTCATGTCGACGCGCACGATCGCGCGCTCGTCATCGAAGAGGTACTCGGCCAGCGCACGCGCCAGCTCCGTCTTCCCGACGCCGGTCGGTCCCAGGAACAGGAACGATCCGATCGGGCGGTTCGGATCCTGCAGCCCGGCGCGCGAGCGGCGGATCGCGTTGGCCACGGCGTTGACCGCCTCGTCCTGGCCGACCACGCGCTCGTGGAGGTGCTCCTCGAGATGCACGAGCTTCTGCATCTCGCCTTCCATCAACCGGGCCACCGGGATCCCGGTCCACGTGGCGACCACCTCGGCGACGTCTTCCTCGGTTACCTCTTCGTTGAGCATCTTCCGCTCACGCTGCAGCTCTTCGAGCTCGGCGTTCCGGGCTTCGAGCTCTTTCTCGAGCTCGACCAGCCTGCCGTAGCGGATCTCCGCGACGCGCTGCAGGTCGCCCCCGCGTTCCGCTCGCTCGGCTTCCATCCGCGCGGCCTCGATCTCCTCCTTCGCGGTCCGGATCCGGCCGATCAGCTCTTTCTCACGCTCCCAGTGCGCCTTCATCCCCGCGCTCTGCTCGTTCAGGTCGGCGAGCTCTTGCTCCAGCCGTTCGAGGCGTTCCCTCGAGGCCGGGTCCGTCTCCTTCTGGAGCGCGGCCTTCTCGATCTCGAGCTGACGGATCCGCCGCTCGATCTCGTCGATCTCGACCGGCATCGAGTCGATCTCGATCCGCAGCCGGCTCGCCGCCTCGTCGATCAGATCGATCGCCTTGTCGGGAAGGAACCGGCCGGTGACGTAGCGGTCCGAGAGCACAGCCGCCGCGACGAGCGCGGGATCTTGGATCCGGACCCCGTGGTGCACCTCGTAGCGTTCCTTCAGCCCCCGCAGGATGCCGATCGTGTCCTCGACGCTGGGTTCGCCGACCAACACCGGCTGGAAGCGGCGCTCGAGGGCGGGATCCTTCTCGATGTGCTCGCGGTACTCATCCAGCGTGGTGGCGCCGATCGCCCGGAGCTCACCTCGCGCGAGCATCGGCTTGAGCAGGTTGCCGGCATCCATCGCACCCTCGGCGGCGCCCGCGCCGACGATCGTGTGCAGCTCGTCGATGAACGTGACGATCTCGCCCTCGCTGTCGGCGATCTCCTTCAGGACGGCCTTGAGCCGCTCCTCGAACTCACCGCGGTACTTGGCGCCGGCGAGCATCGCTCCCAGATCGAGCGCGATCAACCGCTTGCCTTTGAGCGACTCCGGCACGTCGCCGGCGACGATCCGCTGTGCGAGGCCTTCGACGATCGCGGTCTTGCCGACGCCGGGCTCGCCGATCAGCACCGGGTTGTTCTTCGTGCGGCGAGACAGGACCTGGATCGTGCGTCGGATCTCCTCATCCCGTCCGATCACGGGGTCGAGCTTCCCCTTGGCGGCCTGCTCGGTGAGGTCGCGGCCGAACCGTTCGAGGCTCTGGTACTGGTCTTCGGGGTTCTCGGTGGTCACGCGGTGACGGCCGCGGACGTCGGCGAGCGTGACCAGCGCTGCATCGCGGGTGACGCCCGCCTCGGCCAGGAGCTTCCCCGCGCCGCTTCCGGCGTCGTCGAGCATCGCGAGGAGCAGGTGCTCGGTCGAGATGTACTCATCGGTCAGCGAGTCGGCCTCCGCGCCCGCGGCCTGGAGCAGCTTCGACACGCCGGCGCCGAACCGGGGCTCGACCTGTCCGCCCGCGAACACCTTGGGGATCCGGTCGAGGGCCTCCCCGACACGGTCACGGAGCGCTTTGGGCTGGACCCCGAGCTGCTGGAGCAAGGGGTAGACGACCCCCTCGGGATCGGAGAGCAGCGCGAACAGGACGTGCTCCGGAACGATCTCCTGATGGTTCCGCGCCAGCGCCTGTTGATGCGCACCGTCGAGCGCCGCGCGCGTCTTCATCGTGAGCTTGTCCAGGTCCACGTCAGCTCCCCTCCGGTCCCCGGCCTTCGTGATCGGCTCGCGTTCTGCCGTACAGGGCGTAGTCGCGAGGCGCCCCGTCGGGCGACGGCCAGAACCCGCGCATGATCCCCTCCAGCCGGAACCCCGCCTTCTCCGCGGCGCGCCGCATCGCCGTGTTCTCGGTGTCGGTCCCGAGCTGCACGCGATGAGCGCCCTCGTTCTGGAACAGGTGCCCGGTGATCAACGTCAGCGCTTCGGTGCCGTACCCACGGCCGCGGGTGCCGGCGAACAACCCGATCCCCAGCTCGAAGAGCCCGGGAGGGGCGGTCAGGATGCAGTGGCGTGCCTGCACGTCGCCGATCAGCTCACCGCTCGTCTCGATGCCGAGGTCAAGGACGTGCTGATCGCGCCAGGACCCCGACGCCGCCACGCGGGCCAGGACGCGCTCGCGCGAGACCTCGTCGTCGGGCCAGGGGACCTCGAAGTCGCCGCGATCGGCCGACTCGTGATCCCACAGCGTCGCCGCCTCCTGCTCGCGGAAGGGCCGGAGCAGGAGGGTCTCGCCCTGGATGCGAAGGCTCACGGGCGGGCGCCTCCGACCCACGGCGGGAGGAACACGCTCCGGAGCGGCATGATCTGACCCTCGCGCCGCTCCGTCTCGTCGGCGGCTCGCAGCTGCTCCTCGAGGTCCTGCATCCTGACCCGTAGAGCGGCCAGCTCCGCCTGCATCTCGATGATCCGTTTCACGCCGGCGAGGTTGATCCCGAACTCCTGGGTCATCTCCTGGATCTGCCGCAACAGATCGATGTCACGCTTCGAGTAGCGCCGGGTGTTGCCCGACGTCCGCTCCGGTCGGACGAGGCCCTTGCGTTCGTAGATCCGGAGCGTCTGCGGATGCACGCCGGCGAGCTCGGCCGCGACGCTGATCACGTAGACGGCGCGCTCCTCGCTCGCCTCCCCCCGATCGACGCGATCTTCGATGGCCACGGGAACCTCCCCCCTCACGACACGCCGAGCTCCGCGCGCGGAGACTCCGTCTCCGCGTCGCGGAGCTCGGCGAGCAGCTCCTTCTCACGCTTCGACAGCTTCTTCGGCACGTCGACGTTGACGGTCACGAGGAGATCACCGTGGCCGCCTCGCTTCGGCGCGCCCTTGCCCTTGACCCGGAACGTCTTGCCGCTCGGGGTGCCCGCCGGGACCTTGAGCGTCACGGGACCGTTGAGCGTGGGTACCTTCACGTTCGCGCCGAGCGCGGCCTCGGGGTAGGACACGGGCAGCTCGACGGTCAGGTTGTCGCCGCTCCGGCCGAAGACCGGGTGCGCGGCGACCCGCACGCGGACGTAGAGATCGCCCGCCTGACCTCCGGGTCCCCCCGGCTCGCCTCGCCCGCCCACGCGGATCCGGGCGCCGTCCTTCACGCCGCCGGGCACCTTCACTTTCACGGTCCGCGAACGCCGTACCGCTCCGCTGCCGTGGCACGTGGGGCACGGGGTCTCGATCGTTCGGCCCGTTCCCGAGCAGGTGGGACACGTCTGCTCCATCTGGAAGAAGCCCTGGTTGACCGCGACCTGCCCGCTTCCACCGCAGGTCGCGCACACCACCGGCTGGGTACCGGGAGCGGCGCCGGAGCCCTGGCACGTGGTGCACACCGCCGGGCCGTCGAGCGTGACGGGGATGGTCACCCCCGCCATCGCGTCGTCGAAGGACAGCCGGACCTCGGTCTCCAGGTCCGCGCCACGCCGCTGGCGCGCCTGCGGCCGGCGTGCTCGTCCCCGCGATCCACCGAACATCCCGCCGAACAGGTCGGAGAGATCCCCGATGTCGACGGTCTCGTAGCGGAACCCGCCGGGCGCGCCTTCGAAGCCCGCCCCGCCCGCGCCCGGGAACCCTGCGCCGAAGCCCCCGGCGCCCATCTCGCGCACGCGGTCGTACGCGGCGCGCTTCTCTTCATCACCCAGGACGTCGTAGGCGGCGGAGACCTCCTTGAACCGCTCCTCGGCCTTGGGGTCGCCGGCGTTCGCATCGGGGTGGTGCTTCTGCGCGAGCTTCCGATAGGCCTTCTTGATGTCGGCCGCGCTCGCGTTCTTGGGCACGCCGAGGACCTCGTAGTAGTCCTTCTCGAACCACTCGCGGCGGATCTCCTCGGCCACCGTCAGCTCACGTCCTTTTCGACCCGCACCCCCGCGGGGCGTAGCACCCGTCCCTTCAGCGTGTATCCGGGACGGAACACCTCGGCGACGTGCGGCTCGCCCGTGCCCTCGCCCGTCTGCATCAGCGCCTCGTGAAGGTTGGGGTCGAACGGCGCGCCCTCCGCGTCGATCCGCTGCAACCCTTCCGCCTTCAGGGCATCCATCAGCTTGGCGTAGACCAGTTCGATCCCCTTCAGGAACCGATCGCGATCCACATCCTCATGGGCGTGGAGCAACGCGAGCTCGAACTCGTCGAGGACCTCGAGGAGCCGGCGCATGACCGGCTCCGCCGCGAGCTCGAGCGTCGACGTCTGCTCGCGGATCACGCGCTTGCGGTAGTTGTCGAACTCCGCCTGCAGCCGCTGCAGGTGCTGAAGGTATTCGTCGGCCTTCGCCCTCGCCTCGGTCAGCTCATCGGTCGCCGCGGCGGCCGGCTCACTCCTGGCGGACTCGTCCGAGCCCGAAGCGGAGGGCCGCTCCGGGCCCTCCGCTTCCGCGAGCTTCGCGAACCGACGCTTGTCGGTGACCTTGATCACCGGGGCTTCGTCACGATCGCGATCATCCGTCACGACGAACCGCCCTCCTCGACGATCTCGCCCTCGACCACCTCGTCGTCGCCCGACGAGGGCTGGCCGTCGGCGCCGGCCTCGCCCCCGCCCGCTGCCGCGGGCGTCGGCTCGGCCTGCGCCTGCTGGTACATGGACTGCCCGATGCGGCTGAAGACGCCCATCACCTTCTCGGACGCGGCGTTCAGGCTCTCCGCCGTGGCGGCCTGATCCTTCAGGAGCTCCTTGAGCTCGTCGGTCATCTTGACCAGCTCGTCCCTGTCACCTGCGGGCACCTTGTCGCCCCACTCGCCGAGCGACTTGTCCACGGTGTAGGTGAGCTGGTCAGCCTGGTTGCGAGCCTCTGCCGCCTCGCGCCGCTTGTGGTCCTCGGCGGCGAAGCTCTCGGCCTCCTTCACCATGCGGTCGATCTCGTCCTTCGAAAGGGCGGTGCCGCCCGTGATCGTCATGGCCTGCTCCTTGCTGGTCGCAAGGTCCTTGGCGGTCACGTTCACGATGCCGTTGGCATCGATGTCGAAGGAGACCTCGATCTGCGGGACGCCCCGTGGCGCCGGTGGGATCCCAACCAGGTTGAAGCGCCCGAGGGAGTGGACCGCGGGCGACTGGACGGTTTCGCCTTCGCCTTGCAAGACGTTGATCTCGACCTGCGTCTGGTTGTCCGCCGCCGTGGTGAAGATCTCGGACTTCTTCGTCGGGATGGTCGTGTTGCGCTCGATCATCCGCTGCACGATGCCGCCGAGCGTCTCCACACCGAGCGAGAGCGGCGTCACGTCGAGGAGCAAGATGTCCTTGACGTCGCCACGAAGGACCCCCGCCTGCACGGCGGCGCCGATCGCCACGACCTCATCGGGGTTGACGCCCTTGTGCGGCTCCTTGCCGCCCGTGAGCTTCTTGACGAGCTCCTGGATCATCGGCATGCGCGTGGATCCACCCACGAGCACGACGTGGTCGATCGCGGAGACGTCCTTGCCCCAGTCCTTGACCGCCATGTCGAACGGGCCCTTGCACCGCTCGACGAGGTCCTCGGTCATGCGCTCGAACTCGGCCCTGGTCAGCTTCTGCTCGAGGTGCAACGGGCCGTCCGCGGTCGCGGTGATGAACGGGAGGTTGATCGTGGTCTCGGCGACCTGGCTGAGCTCGATCTTCGCCTTTTCGGCGGCCTCCTTCAGACGCTGCAACGCCATCTTGTCGTTGCCGAGGTCGACGCCGTGGTTGTCCTTGAAGGTCTTCACGAGCCAGTCGATGACACGCTGGTCCCAGTCGTCACCGCCGAGCTGCGTGTCACCGTGCGTCGACTTGACCTCGAAGACGCCTTCGCCGATCTCGAGCAAGGAGACGTCGAACGTGCCGCCGCCGAGGTCGAACACGAGCACGGTCCGATCCTGGCCGCCTTTGTCCAACCCGTAGGCCAACGCGGCCGCGGTGGGCTCGTTGATGATCCGCAGGACCTCGAGCCCCGCGATCTGGCCGGCCTCCTTCGTTGCCTGGCGCTGTGCATCGTCGAAGTACGCGGGGACGGTGACCACGGCTTGGGTGACCGTGTCGCTGAGGAACCCCTCCGCGTCACGCTTGAGCTTCAGCAGGATCTGCGCGCTGACCTCCTGCGGGGTCCACTTCTTCCCGTCGATGTCGACGGACCATGACTTGTCGCCCATGTGCCGCTTCACCGAGCGCACGGTGCGGTCGGGGTTGGTGATCGCCTGGCGCTTCGCCACCTCCCCGACGAGGATCTCGCCGTTCTTCGAGAACCCGACCACCGACGGGGTCGTGCGTGACCCTTCGGCGTTTGGGATCACGACGGGTTCCCCGGCCTCCAACGTGGACACGACCGAGTTGGTCGTTCCGAGGTCGATACCGACTGCTCGTGCCATCTGGATGCTCCTTCCGGTCACTGCGCGGGGGCCGCGCTACCGATCCGCTTACGTACGAACCCACCATAGAACCTGAGTGTGGTATTGACAACTTCGCTTCTCGTAGGTCCGCACGGTCCCAGATCGGTTGCGCCCCAATAGCGTTGGATTCAGTCCCTCTGACCGGTCGCTCCCCGGCCATCGGCAGACGCCGCCAGCCACTTCCTCCCAACGGGTAAAGCCAACCGTCAGTCAATCCGAAATGGAACTAGTACCGACGACCACGACCGGACGGACGGAGGAGCACGAGTGCGGGCTCCCGGCACGCAGAAGACGGAGCAGCGTCGACAGGGTGGACACCCGACGGTCCGCCACGCCGTGGAAGTGCTGATGCTCGAGGAGCGCACGCGCTGGGCGATGCAGATCCACGACGGGTTGACCCAGTCGGTCACGTCCGCGGTCCTCGAGCTTCAGACGCTCCGGCACAGGATCGAGACGGACCCGGTCGGTGCCGCCGAGGCGTTGGAGGAGATCGAGCTGCAGATCCGCGACGACCTGCGACGCATCCGCGAGCTCCTGTTCGAGATGACGAGCGAGGACCCACCCGCGACCGAGCCCGCACTCGCCGCGCTCGTCCGCGACCTCGGCGTGCGGTGGCACTTCCCGGTCATGGTCGAGGTCGGTGGCGATCTGGAGGGGATCGATGAGCCGGTGCTCGAGGCGGTCTATGCGATCGTGAGCGAAGCGCTGGCGAACGCCGCGAAGCACTCGGGAGCCCCCGAGGCGCACGTGCGCGTCACGGCGACCGCGACCGAGATCCGCGTCGAGATCGAGGACCGCGGCCGGGGGATCGTCGCGGTGAAGGACGATGACCCCCATTTCGGAGTACCGATCATGCGGGCCCGCGCAGAGAAGCTCGGCGGGTCTCTCGATGTCGGATCGACCCCGGGGCGCGGCACCACGGTCGTGGCCGTGCTCCCCTTCCAGAGAGCAGGTGGATGACATGAGGATCTTGATCGTCGACGACCACGCGCTGGTGCGTCGTGGTCTGAACTACGTGGTGAAGGAGGGCTTCCCGGACGCGGATGTCGTCGAGGCGGAATCCTCGGCCGTCGCCCTGGAGGTCTTGCATGCCGGAACGGCCTTCGACCTGGCATTGGTCGACGTGCGGATGCCCGACCTCGACGGTCTGGAGCTCCTCCGTGCGATCAGAGCCGAGTGGGCCGATATGCCCGTGATCATGATCTCCACCTACGAGAACGCCCCGTACGTGAAGCGGGCCCTCGCCGACGGCGCGGCGGGATACCTCTTGAAGGACGCCACGCCCGAAGATCTGGCGCAGGCGATCAACGTCGCGATGTCCGGGAGCGGAAACGTCCTCAGCCCCCGGGTGATCCAGAACCTGTTCGACGACCAGGACTCCTCCGTCGGCAGCAACGGTCACAGCCGCAGGAACGAGTACAGCCTGACCCAGCGCGAGCACGACATCCTCGCCCTGCTCGCCGAAGGGCGATCCAACCGCGAGATCGCACAAGGCCTTTACCTCTCGGAGAAGACGGTGAAGGCGCACCTGGCTGCGATCTTCCGCAAGCTCGGCGTCACCAACCGGACCCAGGCGGCCATGATGGCCGTGCAGATGGGTGTCGGCCCCGTGCCGGGCGCGTTGCTGATCGACTGACCGGGCTCAGGCCTCGAAGTCGCGGAAGAAGCGGCTCGGCGTCGGTCCGCGCTGGCCTTGATACTTGTTGCCCGCGCTCCCGTACGGCGCCTCCGCCGGCGAGGTCAACCGGAAGAAGGAGATCTGCCCGATCTTCATGCCCGGATAGATCGTGATCGGCAGGTTCGCGACGTTCGAGAGCTCCAACGTGAGGTACCCGTCCCAGCCCGGATCGACGTAGCCCGCGGTCGAATGGATCAGCAGGCCGAGGCGGCCCAGGGACGACTTGCCCTCGAGCCGAGCGACCAGGTCGTCCGGGATCGCGACGCGTTCCAGGGTCGAGCCGAGGACGAACTCTCCCGGATGCAGGATGAACGGCTCGTCCGGTTTGACCTCGACCAGTTCCGTGAGGTCCGGCATCTCTTCGCGCACGTCGATGAACGGATATCGCGAGTTGGCGAACACCCGGAACTGCGAGTCGACGTGCAGATCGACCGACGACGGCTGAACGCACGCCGGATCGAACGGGTCGATCGTGATGCGCCCTGACTTGACGTGCGCACGGATGTCTCGATCGGACAGGATCATCCGGGCGATGCTACCCGGCGTTCGAAAACCTCGAGCGCGGCCCCTGCGTTCAACAGCACCACGTCGCGTCGGGGCCCCGTCTCGCCGCTGAGGATCCGGCGTGCGAGGTCCGCGGACTCGGCGGGATCCCCTCCCCTCAGGTCGCTCGGCCGTGCGCGGGCGAGGCCGACGCTCCTCGGATCCAGATGCCGCTCACGGAGCGATCCGCCCTTCACGTCGAAGACCGTCGAGATCCCTGTCGTCGTGAGCTCATCGAGACCGTCCTCGCCGCGGAAGAGCTTCGCTCGGATCCCGCGGCGCGCGAGCACCTCGGCCATGAGCGGGAGCATCCGCTCGTCCGAGACGCCGACGTCCTGGGCGTGCGGCTCGGGGGGGTTCGTGAGCGGGCCGAGGAAGTTGAAGACGGTCGGGACCCGGAGCTCCCGGCGCACCGGCCCCGCGTTCCCCATCGCGGGGTGGAACGTAGCGGCGAACATGAACCCGATCCCTGCATCGGCCAAGCACCGTTCGACGCCGGCGGGATCCAGGTCGATCCTGACGCCGAGCGCCTCGAGGAGATCGGCGGATCCACAGTGCGAGGAGGCGGCCCGGTTGCCGTGTTTGGCGACCGGGACGCCGGCGCCCGCGACGACCAGGGCCGAGATCGTCGAGATGTTGAACGTGCCGCTCCGATCCCCACCCGTGCCGCACGTGTCGATCACCGGCTCCGGTGCATTCACGGGGGTGGCGAACTCGAGCATCGTGCGGGCGAGACCGTCGATCTCATCGACGGTCTCGCCCTTCGTCCGGAGGGCGAGCAGGAAGGCGCCGATCTGCGCGGGGGTGGCCTCGCCGGCCATGATCTGACGCATCGCCTCGGCCGCATCCTCGGTCCGGAGGTCCTCCCGGCGAGAGAGCCGCAGCAGCAGTTCTGGCCAGAGATCGGGGTCCGGCATGAGGTTCGGGAGGCTAGCAGCGGGTGCGTGCAGCCGTCCCCGCAGGCTCGCTAGACTTCGGTCCGGCCGCTCATCGCGGTCGGACCACGCGGGTGTGGTTCAATGGCAGAACGCAAGCTTCCCAAGCTTGAAACGGGGGTTCGATTCCCCTCACCCGCTCTGAGCCGACGTGAGTTGGATGCCCCGGAATGTGGCCACGCCCGGACCGCGAAACACCGCCTCGAACGGAGACCGTGATGGGCCGTTCCGGAATCGGGGTACGTGTCCCGGCGGGTTATTCGAGCCAGAGGAGCCGGTCCTTCGTCTGATGGGATAGGAAGGGCCGGGGGGGCTGAAGGTGGTACGGGCGAAGGTCACGGCGTCCCGACCTCGACAAGAACGTGGTAGTAGCCGTAACCATCTCCCCAGCTGTAACCGTCTTGAATCATGTGGAGGCCGGCTTCGCTCAGCCAG